>JAHDXX010000040.1:4367-7137 GCA_023384025.1 Sphingomonadaceae bacterium | reverse complement strand
CTGCACCGCCGCGCTTTCGATGCGACCTATGCCTGGACCTGGAAGGACGCGATGAAGCGCACCGCGCGGGACGGCGGAGCAGGCGCCATGCGCGGCTACTACGCCGAGCAGGCCAATTCGTGGCCGCGCGCGGCCTACCGCATGGTCTACACCGACAACCATGACCAGAACGCGTGGGATGATGTCGCTTCGGTTGTTTACGGCGATGCCTATCCGGCGGCGATTGCGCTGTCGTTTGTCGGCAGCGGGATGCCGCTGATCCACAACGGGCAGGAAGCCGACCTCGCGCACAAGCTCGCCTTCTTCGACAAGGACGCAATCGTGTGGAAGCAAGGCGAGCACGCCGGGCTTTTCCGCAAGCTGGTCGCGCTCAAGACCCGGCAACGCGCACTGTGGAACGGCGAGCACGGCGCGCCCATGGTCGAAGTGCCGACCGATGCGACCGAGCATGTCTATGCCTTCACCCGGGGCACGGCCGGCGAGCGGGTGTTCGCGGTATTCAATCTTTCGCCTGAGCCGCGTGAAGTCCGCTTTGCACTCGCCCGCCATCACGGCGCTTACCGCGATGCTCTGGGCGGCGAACCCATGACCTTCGCCACCGACACCACCCTTGCCCTGCCCGCCTGGGGCTTCCGCATCTTTGCCGAGGACAATTGACGTGACCAAGTTGCTGCGCCGTATCGCCATCCTCCTTGCCATCGCATTCGCCCTGCCCGCGCAGGCCGCCGAGACAGTCGCCTCGCCCGACGGGCGGATCGTGGTCACCGTCGACACCAATGGCGAGAACCGTCCGTTCTACCGCGTCGAGGTCGACGGCAAGCCGCTGATGACGGAAAGCCGCCTCGGCTTCCTGATGGCGGATCAGGACAAGCTCGAACGGCGTCTGACAATCGTTTCCGCCACCCGCGCCAGCAATGACAGCACCTGGGAACAGCCGTGGGGCGAGCGCCGCTTCGTGCGCGATCACCACAACGAAATGACCGTGCGGTTCGTGGAGGACAGCGCAAGCAAGCGCGCCTTCGGCGTGGTGTTCCGCGTGTTCGATGACGGGATCGGCTTCCGCTACCTGTTCGACGACGCGAGCATGGGCACGACGGTGCGCATTGCCGACGAGCTGACCGAATTCAACTTCGCCGCCGACGGCAAGGCCTGGTGGATCCCGGCGGGCGAATGGAACCGCTACGAATACCTCTACGAAAACACCGCCGTCTCCGGCGTCGGCACCGCGCTGACTCCGCTGACTTTCCGCTTCGAGGGCGGGACCCACGTCGCGCTGCACGAAGCGGCGCTGGTCGATTTCGCCGGCATGTTCGTGAAGCGGGTGCGCGGCACGCACTTCCGCGCCACGCTCGCCCCCAGCGGCAGCAGCGCCGCGCGCGCGGTGCGCGACACCCCGTTCGCAACCCCCTGGCGCACGATCCGGATCAGCAAGGACGCCGCCGGGCTCGCCATGAGCGACATCGACCTCAATCTCAACGAGCCCAACAAGCTGGGCGACACGAGCTGGTTCAAGCCGCACAAGTATGTCGGCGTGTGGTGGGGCATGCACCTGGGCAAGGAAAGCTGGGAAAGCGGCCCCAAGCACGGTGCCACCACCGCGAACGTGAAAAAATACATCGACTTCGCCGCCAAGCACGGCTTCGAAGGCGTGCTGGTCGAAGGCTGGAACCTGGGCTGGGACGGCGAATGGTTCTTCAACGGTGAGCTGTTCAGCTTCACCGAGGCCTACCCCGACTACGATTTCGAGGAGCTGGCCCGCTACGCGAAGAAGAAAGGCGTGCCGATCGTGGGCCACCACGAAACCTCGGGTGATGTGGCCAACTACGAAGCCCAGCTGGAAGCCGCGCTCGACCTTATGGCGGCGCGCGGGGTCAAGACGATCAAGACCGGCTATGTCACCGACGCGCACAACCTCAGGTTCCGCCACGCAGACGGCAGCGAAAGTCGCGAACATCAGGAAAGCCAGATCACCACCCGCCACCATCTGCGCGTGGTGACCGAGGCGGCCAAGCGCAAGATCGCGATCAACCCGCACGAGCCGATCAAGGACACCGGCCTGCGCCGGACCTACCCCAACTGGGTCAGCCGCGAAGGCGCGCGCGGGATGGAATTCAACGCCTGGGGCGTGCCGCCCAACGGGCCGAGCCATGTGCCGACGCTGGTTTTCACCCGGATGCTGTCAGGCCCGATGGACTACACCCCCGGCGTGCTCAGCCTCGAAGGCAGTGGCCAGCCGCTGCAGATGACGCAGGCGCGCGCGCTGGCGGAATATGTGCTGATCTATTCGCCAATCCAGATGGCCGCCGACCTGCCCGAGCACTACGAGCAGCACAAGGCGGCATTCCAGTTCATCAAGGACGTGCCCGCTGACTGGGCGCAGTCGCTGGTGCTCGATGCAGCGGTGGGCGAATTTGTCGTGATCGCGCGGCAGGACCGGAACAGCGCCGACTGGTACCTCGGCGGCGGCACCGACGAGACCGGGCGGGCCACTTCGGTCAAGCTCGACTTCCTCGATCGCGGCAAGACCTACACCGCGCAGATCTACCGCGACGGGCCCAACGCGCACTACCAGGGGCCGACCCGGTTCGACATCGCGATCGAGCAGCGCAAGGTGAAGAAAGGCGATGTGCTCGACCTGCCGATGGCCCCCGGCGGCGGCTTCGCGGTGCGGCTGGTGGCGGGGAAGTAAGGACGCCGGCGACGCACTGATCACGTCATTGCGAGGAGCCGCAGGCGACGTGGCAATCCAGAGTCCAGCACGCGACGCTCT
>JAHDXX010000040.1:0-4357 GCA_023384025.1 Sphingomonadaceae bacterium | reverse complement strand
TCCGGTATTGCCGTGGCCCCCCCGGGGTCGTGGCAATCCTTTGACCCGCAGGCGCCGCTGTGTATTCCGGCGCGGCTGCGCCGATCGAAATCACGACTCAGGTTCGCATCCTCACATCCCGCGGGCGATCACCATCTTCATCACTTCGTTCGAACCGCCGAAGATGCGGGTGATGCGGCTGTCACGGTACATCCGGGCGATCGGATAGTCGTTGATGAACCCGGCCCCGCCGTGGAACTGCAGGCACTTGTCGACCACTTCGCTTTGCAGCTCGGTGACCCAGTACTTCGCCATGCACGCGGTTGCCACGTCAAGCTCGCCCTTGAGGTGGCGCGCGATGCAGTCGTTGACGAAGATCCGCGCGGCGGTGCTGCGCGCCTTGAGGTCCGCCATCACGAACTGGGTGTTCTGGAAATCCCAGATGGTCTGCCCGAACGCCTTGCGGCTCTTGACGTATTCCAGTGTCGTCTCGAGCGCTTTCTCGATCCCGTTGATCGCGCCGACCGCGATGATCAGGCGTTCCTGCGGCAGCTCGCCCATCAGCTGGTAGAACCCGCGCCCTTCGACGCCGCCGAGCACGTTTTCCGCCGGCACGAACACATCGTCGAAGAACAGCTCGCTGGTGTCCGCCGCGTCCAATCCGATCTTGTCGAGCTTCTTGCCGCGCTTGAACCCTTCCGCGCCTTCGGTTTCGAGCAGCATCAGCGAGATGCCCTTGGCCCGCTCCTCAGGGTTGGTCTTGGCGACAACGATGATGAAATCGGCGATCTGCCCGCTGGAGATATAGGTCTTCGCGCCGTTGATGCGGTAGCCGTTGCCATCCTTCACCGCCGTGGTGGTGATGCTCTGCAAGTCGGACCCGACGCCCGGTTCGGTCATCGCGATCGCGCTGACCAGATCGCCGGTCACGAGGCGCGGCAGGTATTTCTTTTTCTGCTCTTCGGTGCCGTGGCGCACCAGATAAGGCAGGATGATCGTGTTGTGCAGGCTGGCAGCAAAGCCTTCGACGTTGTGCTTGCCCTGCTGGTCGATCACCACCAGGTCGTGCCGGAAATCGCCGCCGTGGCCGCCGTATTCGGTCGGCACCGAGACGCCGAGCAGCCCGGCCTCGCCCGCCTCGCGCCAGAATTCGCGGTCCACCTGGCCATCCTCGCGCCACTTGAGCACGCGCTTTTCCGGGGCGTGCTGCTGGTAGAACTTGCCGACTGCATCGGCGAAGATCGCGATTTCCTCGTCTTCCATGAAGGCAGGCTGGGGGACGTTGAGCACCGACATGTAGATTTCCTCTCTCGTTTTCCGTTGCGCGCCACCCTATCCTGTCGGTAGCGATCCGCAACGGATTTTACGCTTACGTCAAGGGAAGTCACCTGATGGAATTGATCGGCCCCACTTCGCAGAGCTTCATCAGCCAGCGCACGCGGTTGCACTATGCCGACTGGGGCAACGAAGGCGCGCCACCGCTGATCCTGCAGCACGGCGGGCGCGACCATTGTCGCAGCTGGGACTGGGTGGCGGAGGAACTGCGGCATGACTGGCACGTGATCTGCCCCGACCTGCGCGGCCATGGCGACAGCGAGTGGACCAACACCGGATATTATCCGATGACCGGCTATGTCTATGATCTCGCCCAGCTGATCCACCAGCTGGAGCTCGCCCCGGTGACCATCGTCGCGCACTCGTTGGGCGGGAACATCTCGATGCGCTACGCCGGGCTTTACCCGGAGAACGTGCGCAAGCTGGTGGCGATCGAAGGGCTCGGCCCCAGCCCCAAAGTGCAGGCGGAAATGGCCAAGACCCCGTGGTACGAGCACCGCCGCCAGTGGATCGACAAGAAGCGTGAAGCATCGGGCCGCCTGCCCAAGCGCTACGCCTCCTTCACCGACGCGGTCGACCGGATGCACGAGGCCAACACTTACTTGAACCGCCAACAGGCCGAACACCTGACCCGCCATGGCGCAATCCGCAACGAAGATGGCACCTGGAGCTGGAAGTTCGACCCCCACCTCCACGCCTGGCCGGGCGATGATCTCTCGCTGGAGCAGATCGAGGAGCTGTGGGCCCGCGTGACCTGCCCCACCCTGATGATCTACGGCAACGACAGCTGGGCCAGCAATCCGGAGAAGGACGGCCGGATCAGGCACTTCGGCGAAAACGTCAAAGTCAGCGCCTACGACCGGGCCGGCCACTGGGTGCACCACGACCGGTTTGACGATTTCGTGAGCGAGGTGAAGGGGTTTATCGGGTGAGGGAAGCTGTGGTTGCTTTCGACGCCATTGCGATTCTGTGCCGGAGGCACCTTACACGTCCTCAAGCCACTCGACGTGAAGACTTCGCGGCCCACGAAGATCAGCTTCATCGAGACGACTCGCAGTCCGATTGGCAATGTCTTGGAGGCGCTCCATCGGGATGCTGAAAGATAATGCATCCTCTGGTCCGAGGACCGCGATTTTCTTGCCGATCAGCAGCACATAACGTTCTTCGAGGCCGCCGAAATTTGTCCAATAGCACTCAAGACCGCCTTGCTTGGCTGCGCGCTGGCGTGGATCGGTTCCGAACTCCAGCGATGAAATTTCGTCTTCCGAAACGTCGTAGCGAACACCAAAATAGACAACGCACGCGCTCGCACTCATAGTGCTCCCCTTCCATCGATCTTTCTATCCTTTCGAAGACGAAGGGCAATGGCGGCAATCCACCCTATTCCCGTCATTGCGAGCGGCGAAGCCGCGCGGCAATCCAGAGCGGAGCGAGAGACGCCCCTGGATTGCCGCGCGACCGTCGGCCGCTCGCACTGACGGATGCGGGGGGGGTAATTCACGGCGGGATAAATGCACCGCTCGCTATGACGGCGGAGGGGTGACTAAGGCGCCGCGATCTCAGGATACAAGTCCCGCCATCGCGGATTGGCTGCCTCGATCAGGGCCAGCTTCTTTGCGCGCGAACCAGCTTTGACCTGCTTTTCGCGCAGGATCGCGTGTTCCATCGTCCCGCACATTTCGTACCACACCAGTAATTTGCAGCCGTAGCGTTTGGTGAAGCCATCCGCCACGCCTTCGCGGTGTTGCCATGCGCGTTGCGGCAGGTCGGAGGTGACGCCGACGTAAATCGTGCCGTTTCGTCTGTTCGCCATGATGTAGACGGCGGGCTGGATGTCGCGCGGCATGCTCGAAAGCTCGCTCGAAATGCTGCCACTCGCAATACCCAACGTTCGTCATTGCGAGCGGCGCAGCCGCGCGGCAATCCAGAGCCCGGCGCGCAACGCCCTGGATTGCCGCGGCGACTGCGTCGCCTCGCAATGACGATGAGGGGAAGCGGATAGTGGTGCCGCCTCGCCGCTCTCAATGAAGGCGACAGGCTAACCCCGCCCCCTCAAATCCCCCGCGAGATCACTTCCTTCATGATCTCGTTGGTGCCGCCAAAGATGCGGGTCACGCGCGCGTCGCGCCACAGGCGGGCGATGGCGTATTCGTTCATGTAGCCCGCCCCGCCGTGCAGCTGGAGCGCGGTGTCGACCGCTTTCCATTGCAGGTCGGTGTGCCACAGCTTGGCCGCGCTGGCTTCTTCGGTGGTCAGTTCGCCCTTCAGGTGGCGCAGCAGCGCCCAGTCCAGGTGCGCCCAGCCGACCTGCAGCTCGGCGGCAAGGTCTGCCAGGGTGAACTTGGTGTTCTGGAATTCGAACACCGTCCGCCCGAACGCCTTGCGGTCCTTGGTGAACTTGACCGCTTCGTCGAACGCGCGCTGTGCTGCCGCCTGCCCGCCGACCGCGATGCCGAGCCGTTCCTGCGGCAGTTCCTCCATCAGGTGGATGAACCCGCGCCCGATCCCGCCGAGCACGTTTTCCTTGGGCACGCGCACGTCCTCGAAAAACAGCTCGCTGGTGTCGGCGGCGTGCTGGCCGATCTTGTCCAGGTTGCGGCCCTTGACGAAGCCCGGGGTGCCGTCGTCGACCAGGATCAGGGTGGTGCCCTTGGCCCCGGCGGTGGGATCGGTCTTGCACACCACGATCACCACGTCGGCGTTCTGGCCGTTGGTGATGTAGGTCTTGGAGCCGTTGATAATGTAGTCGCCGCCGTCCTCCTTGGCGGTGGTGCGAATGCCCTGCAGGTCGGAACCGGCGCCCGGCTCGGTCATGGCGATGGCGGTGATCACGTCACCGCTGACCATGCCGGGGAGATATTTCGCCTTCTGCTCGTCGGTGCCGAGCCGCTCGAAGTAGTTGGCGGTGATATCGCTCTGCAGGGTGAACCCGGCGGCGCTGCCCAAGTAGGCCATTTCCTCGCCCACCACCGCGCAATAGCCGAAGTCGAGGCCGAGCCCGCCGTTCTCTTCCTTCACGGTCGGGCACAGCAGGCCGGCCGCG
>JAHDXX010000039.1:4753-16688 GCA_023384025.1 Sphingomonadaceae bacterium | reverse complement strand
CTCGCGCCCGGGCCAGGTGTCACTGTGCGCATCGAAGTGGATCAAGGCAAGCGGCTCGCCGACACTGGCGTGGAGCGAGCGCAGCATCGGATAAGTGCAGAAGTGATCCCCGCCCAGCATCAGAGTGGCGAGTCCGGCGCGGTGGATCGGCGCGAACGCGGCCTCGATCGCGCTGACGACATCGCGCGGCGCGCCGTAGGGCACCGCGATATCGCCGTGGTCGACCACTGAGAGCCGCTCGAACGGGTCGAACGGCCAGCCCCACACCGCATCCCATGCGATCATGGCCGAGCCGGTGCGAACCGCGCGCGGACCGTAGCGTGCGCCGGGCCGCCCGGTCGTGGCCAAGTCGAAAGGGATGCCGACCACCGCCACGTCCGCGCCCTCCAGCGACTTGGCGTAGCGGCGGCGCATGAAGCTCACCGCGCCGGAGAAGGTCGGCTCGGCAATCGTTCCGTCGCGTCCGCCTTCGCGGGTGAAGGCGAGGTCGACCGGCTGCGTGTCCTCCGGCGCGGCCATGGCGGTCAGCCGATCGCCTGAAGCTTGGGCAGGGCCTCGTCGAGCGACTTGCGGATGATCGCCACAAGCTCGTCGATCTGCTGGGTGGTGATGATCAGCGGCGGGCACATCACGATGGAATCGCGGATGCCGCGCACCATCAGGCCGTTGGCGATGCACAGGTCGCGCACCATCGGCCCGGCGGCGCCCTCCTTGCCGCCGAACCGGGCGCCGCTGGCCTTGTCCGCCACGATCTCGACCGCGCCGAGCAGGCCGATGCTGCGCGCTTCGCCCACCAGCGGGTGGTCATTGAGCGTCGCCAGTGCCCTGGCGAGGTGCGGCCCGGTTTCGTTGCGGGTCCGCTCCACCAGCCCTTCGCGCTCCATGATCTCGATATTGCGCAGCGCCACCGCCGAAGCGACCGGGTGTCCGGAATAGGTGTAGCCGTGGACGAAATCGCCGCCGGTCTTCATCACCTTGACGATTTCGGCGCTGACCGCGACCGCGCTGATCGGCAGGTAACCGGAGGACAGCCCCTTGGCCATGGCGATGATATCGGGTTTGACCCCCATCGTCTCGTGGCCCCACATGTTGCCGGTCCGCCCGAAGCCGCAGATCACTTCGTCACAGATCAGCAGCACGCCGTATTTGCGGCAGATCGCCTCGACCTGCGGCCAGTAGTTGGCGGGCGGGATGATCACCCCGCCTGCGCCCTGCACCGGCTCGCCGATGAAGGCGGCGACGTTCTCCGGGCCGACTTCGAGGATCTTGTCCTCAATCGCCTGGGCGCAGGCGGTGCCGAAGTCCTCGGGGCTCATGTCGCGCCCTTCGTTGTACCAGTAGGGCTGCCGCACGTGCTCGATCCCGGCGAGCGGCAGCACGCCCGGTGCCGGGAAGCCCTGCCCGTGCATCGCCTTCATTCCGCCCAGGCTGACCCCGGCCACGGTCGAGCCGTGGTAGGCGTTGTGTCGGCTGATGAAGACAGTGCGGCTCGTCTCGCCCTTCAGCTGCCAGTAATGCCGCACCAGCCGCAGCATGGTATCGTTCGCTTCGGAGCCGGAGCTGTTGAAGAACACGTGCGGCAAGCGGCCGCCGGTGAGGCTGGCGATCTTGTCCGCCAGCAGCACGGCGGGCGGGTTCGCGGTCTTGAAGAAGCTGTTGTAATAGGGAAGCTCGAGCATCTGCTCGCGCGCGACCTCGGCCAGCTCGTCGCGGCCATAACCGACATTGACGCACCACAGCCCGGCCATCCCGTCGAGGATGCGGTTGCCATCGCCATCGTGGATGTAGCAACCCTCGGCATGGGTAACGATGCGGCTGCCGCCGAGGTTCTCGATCTCCTGCCAGTCAGCCTGCGCGGGCAGGTGGTGGGCGATGTCGAGGCGCTTCAATTCGGCGATGTCGTAGTTGCGGGGCATTTTGGGTGACTCCTCAATTCTTTGATCCGTTCGCCTCAAGCCTAGTCGAGAGGCGAGGCTGGTGCTTTGCGCGGGTGTCTCGACTGCGCTCGACACGAACGGAGGAGATCACCTAGCGGCGACAGAAACCTTAAGGCGAAAAGCCGATCCGCGCCTGATAGCGGTTGTAGCGGGTCACACAGGTATTCATGCCTCGCCTCTTAGAGCTTTCCCGAGCAGCGCGAAATAGGCCTGGCTGTCAGGATCGTTTTCGGTGCCCCATTCCGGGTGCCATTGCACCGCCAGCAGCGGCGCGCCGTTGGGCCGGGCGCTGTAGGCCTCGACCAGTCCATCGGGAGCGAGGGCCTCGATGCTCAGGCCCTCGGCCAGTCGGGCAATGCCCTGGAAATGGACCGAGTTCACCTCTAGCGCCGGTTTGCCATAGGCCTGTGCCAGCATCCCGCCCGATTGCAGGGCGACGGGATGGCGGTGCTCGAACATGGCATCGAAGCTGACCCCGTCGGGCGCATGGTGGCGGATCAGTTCGTCGCTGGTGCTGGCATCGCCGCGCAGTGTGCCGCCCAATGCGACGTTGATTTCCTGAAACCCCCGGCAGATGCCGAACACCGGCTTGGCCGCGTCGATCATCTCGCTGACCATGGCCAGCGCCACTTCATCGCGCCCTTCGTCGAACGGTCCATCCCCGCATTCCTCACCATAACGGTGCGGGGCGACATTGCTGGGCGTGCCAGTCAGCAGCACCCCGTCGAGCCGGGGGGCGACTTCGGCGGCGCTCATCAGGTCGGGCAGCGAGGGGATCAGCAGCGCGGCGACATCGGCATATTGCATCGCGGCGCGAACATAGCGCTCCATCACCGCTTGAGCAGGCTCGCTGCCGACAGTGCGGTGGCAGCAGATCACCCCCAGAACCGGACGTGCGCCCATGGTCAGTGCTTGATCATCACGTGACGGGCGACGGTGTAATGCTCGAGGCAATAGACCGACAGGTCCGAGCCATAGCCGGACATCTTGACCCCGCCGTGGGGCATCTCGGTGACGTTGACCGAATGGGTGTTGATCCAGGTCACCCCGTATTCGAGCCGCGAGGCGAAAGCAGCCGCCTTGCCGACATCCTGCGTCCACACCGAGCTGGCCAAGCCATAGTTGCAGTCGTTGGCCCAGCCGAGCACCTGTTCGTCGTCCTCGAACCGGGTGACCGAGACTACCGGGCCGAACACTTCCTTCTGCACGATCTCGTCGTGATGGCGGGCGCCTGCAATCAGCGTCGGGGTATAGTAGAACCCGGGCCGGTCGGGCCGGGTGCCACCGGTGACGACTTCGGCCGGGGTATCGGCCACAGCGCGGGCGACGAACCCGTCGACCCGGTCGCGCTGGCGGGCGGTGATCAGGGGGCCGAGCGTGGTGCCCGGCTCGTCCGGGTTGCCGATGGTGATCTGGCTGATGGCACTCTGCAGCTCGGCAATCAGCCGGTCGTGGATTGCGGCATGGGCATAGACCCGGCAGGCGGCGGTGCAGTCCTGCCCCGCGTTGTAGTAGCCGCCTTCAGCAATTGCCTCGACTGCGGCCGGGATGTCGGCATCGGCGAGTACGATGACCGGCGCCTTGCCGCCCAGTTCGAAGTGCGTGCGTTTGATGGTGGGGGCGACCGCTTCCATGATCTTGCGGCCCGTGGCGACATCGCCGGTGAGTGAGACCATGCACACGTCGGGGTGCGCGACCAGCCGTGCGCCGACGTTCGGCCCGTTGCCGGTGACCACGTTGACCACCCCTTCGGGCAGGAACTCGGCGCAGACCTCGGCCAGCTTGAGCGCGGTCAGCGGGGTGTGCTCGCTCGGTTTGAGCACCACGGTATTGCCTGCGGCAATCACCGGGGCGATCTTCCAGCTCGCCATCATCAGCGGGTAGTTCCACGGCGCGATGCCGACACACACGCCCAGCGGGTCACGCCGGAGCATCGAGGTAAAACCCGGGCGATATTCGCCCGCCGGGACCCCATGGACGGTGCGCGCGGCTCCGGCAAAGAAGCGGAACACGTCGATCGTGTTGCCGACATCGACCGCGCGGGCGGTGCCGATTGGCTTGCCGCAGTTGCGCATCTCCAGTTCGGCAAATTCTCCCGCGAGCTGCTCGATCCGGTCAGCGATCCTGAGCATGCGCAGCGAGCGTTCCTTTGGCGCCATGCGCGACCAGACGCGATAGGCGCTCTTGGCCGCCGCCACTGCTGCGTCGACCTGATCGCGGCTGGCGCTGGCGAGGCTGGCCAGCTCCTCGCCGGTGGCCGGATTGTAGGCGATTTCAGGCGCTTCCTCGCCATTGGCGCGCGCGCCGCCAATGAACTGTCCGTGGCTGTAGGGCAGTCGTCGTTCCTTGTCGTCAGGACAGCAGCACCACCGGGCTATCGGCACGCCAGTGCATCGACACCCGGTCATTCCATTCGAAGTCTTCCTGGTCGTGGCGCGACAGGTTGGGGCGCGACACGCGAATGGTCGCGCCATCATCCAGCGTTATGTCGAACAGGGTGATGTCGCCGAGATAGCTCATGCCCGTGATCCGGCCGCGGGCGAAATTGTGCCCTTCCGGCGCATCCTGCCCTGCGGCTTGCACCGCTTTTCCGGCGCCGGGCACGTGGAGGTAGATCTTCTCCGGCCGCAGCGCGACCCACACGTCCGCCCCGTGCGGGCCGGTGACGCCGTGGTTGAGGTAGATCTTGCCCACGCCGGGGCAGTCGACCGCCGCCTTGTCCGGCTCGTCGAGCGTCAGCTTGCCCTCGAACAGGTTCACCGAGCCGACGAAATCGGCGACGAACCGGTTGGCCGGGTATTCGTAGAGGTCAGAAGGCGTTGCCAGCTGGGCGACGTCGCCCTTGTTCATCACTGCGATCCGGCAGGCCATCGACAGGGCTTCATCCTGGTCATGGGTCACTGTGACGAAGGTGATCCCGACCTGGTCCTGCAAGTCGGCCAGCTCGAACTGCATCTGCGCGCGCAGCTTCGCGTCGAGGGCAGAGAGCGGCTCATCCAGCAGCAGGACCTTTGGCCGCATGACGAGGCTGCGGGCCAGTGCGACGCGCTGGCGTTGCCCGCCCGACATCTGGTCAGGCATTCGGTCCTCGAACCCGCCGAGCTTGACCAGCTCCAGTGCCTCGCGCACCCGCTCCTCGCGCTCGCTGCGACCGACCCCGGCGATCTTGAGCCCGTAAGCGACATTGTCCGCCACCGACATGTGCGGGAACACGGCATAGCTCTGGAACACCATGTTGACCGGGCGGCGATTGGGCGGGACATGCGCCATGTCCTGTCCATCGATCAGGATCTGGCCTTCGGTCGGCATCTCGAACCCGGCGATCATCCGCAGCAGCGTCGTCTTGCCGCAGCCCGACGGGCCGAGCAGGACGAAGAACTCGCCCGCCAGAATGTCGAGGCTGACGTTGTCAACCGCAGTCACCTTGCCGAAGCGCTTGGAGACGTTGCGGATCTCGATGATCGGACTTTTCTGGGCGGTCATGCGTGGCTCACAGTCAGGTTGCGGGTCCCCTGGATCTTCAGGGCAATCGCGGTGAGGACGACGGTCAGCACGATCAGCAGGGTGGAAGCCGCGTTGACCTCCGGCGTGACCGAGAAGCGGACCATGGAATAGACCTTGACCGGGAAGGTGATGGTGTCGGGCCCGGCGGTGAAGAAGGTGATGACGAAATCGTCAAGGCTGAGCGTGAAGGCAAGCAGCGATCCGGCCACCAGCGCGGGGCGCATATGCGGCAGCAGCACATCGCGGAACGCCTGCCACTCGCTCGCACCGAGGTCTTTCGCGGCCTCTTCCTCTTCCTTGTTGAAGCTGGCGAGGCGCGCGCGCACGACCATGGTCACGAACGGGAAGCAGAACGTGATGTGGGCGATGGTAATCGCCGACAGGTTGAGCGGCCAGATCAGGTCGGTCGGCCAGTCAACCCAGGCGAAGAAAATCAGCATCGCCACGCCCAGGCAGATTTCAGGCACGATGATCGGCAGCGAAATGGTGCCGTCGACAATGCCTTTCAGGCGGAACTTGAACCGCCACAGCATGACCGCGGTCATCGCGCCGAGCACCAAGCTGAACACGGTGGCCAGCCCGGCGATGGTCAGCGAATTGACCAGCGCCTCGACCAGCGTGTCGTTGTTCAGCGCCTTCTCGTAGTACTTGGTGGTGAACCCGCGCCACACCACGTTGCGCTTGGAATCGTTGAAGCTGAAGATCATCAGCACCAGCAGCGGGGCGTAGAGGAACACCAGAACACTGCCGACCCACAGCCGCATCCACAGCGTGCGGGTATATTCCAGCGGCGCGCGCGGAGTGCGGTTGAACAGCGCGATCATTTCGCTTCTCCGCGCCTGGGTTTGCGCAACGATTGCAGCGCGATCAGGATGAACATCGCGTAGATCAGCACGAAGCTGAGCGCCGCGCCGAACGGCCAGTCGTTGGCACGCTTGAACTGGCGCTCGATCACGTTGGCGATCATCTGGCTGTCGGTCCCGCCCATCAGGTCAGGGGTGAGGTAGGCTCCAAGAGCCGGGATCAGCGTGATCATCACCCCTGCGATCACGCCCGGCATGGCCAGCGGCATGACCACTTTCATCAGCGTGCGCAGGTGCCCCGCACCAAGGTCGAGGCTGGCCTCGATCAGGCTCTTGTCGAGCCGGTCGAGCGCGGAATAGAGCGGCAGGACCATGAAGGGCAGGTGGACATAGACCAGCCCCAGCACGACCGCGAAGTTGTTGTAGAGCAGCTGGACCGGTTCCCACGTGGGCAGCGGTTGCATCCCGAAGAAGACCTTGAGCCAGCTCGCCCCGTCCCACAGCCAGCCCAGCGTCTTGTTGGCATAGCCCTGGGTGCCGAGCAGCATCATCAGCGCGTAGGTGCGGATCAGCAGGTTGGTCCAGAATGGCAGCATGATGCCGAGCAGGAGCCACGGGCGCCATTTCTCGCTGGCAAAGGTCAGCGCCATGGCGACCGGGAAGCCGACCACCAGGCAGATCACTGTAACCAGCGCGGCGACTGCCAGGCTCTTGAGGAAGATCGAGACGTAGAGCCATTCGGTCGCACGCTTGTAGTTGTCGAGCGTGCCGGAAATCTCGATCTCGGTCAGGCCGACATTGCTGCCGAAGCTGTAGAGCCACACGAAGCTCATCGGCACGAGGAAAAACAGCAGGGTCCACAGCAAGGGGGTGGCCGAAACCGCCCAGAACCCCTTCGGATTTTCCTTCCAGTGCTGTTCAGCCACGCGCACCTCCCCGGCGGTTCCGGCGCCCGCACTGCGGGCAACCGGAAGCCGTGCCTTGATCCTGCCTTAGCGGGCGGCCTGCGATCAGGCCGCGCGCACCCGGGTGAACGCCTCTTCGTAAAGCGGCTGCAGCTCGGGATTGAACTTGGCGTATTCGCACTTGGCGAGCACGTCGGCGGGCGGGAAGATCACCGGATTGGACTTGTAGTCTTCCGGCATCAGCGCCTTGGCCGCCGCGTTCGGGGTGGGGTAGAGGATCGTCTCGGTGATCTTCTTGCCCGCTTCCGCGTCGAGCAGATAGTTGATGAAGGCGTGGGCGTTCTTCGGGTGCGGCGCATCCCTGGGGATGCACAGGTTGTCCGAATTGAGCTGGCTGCCTTCCTTGGGAATGACGAAGCCGATGTCGTCATCCTCGACCATCGCCTGGGCGATGTCACCGTTGTATTCGAGCACCAGATCGACGTCGCCCTTGAGCAGCAGGTCCTGCCCGTCGTCCTCGTGGAACTTCTTGATGAACGGCTTCTGCTTGATCATCATCGCTTCGATGGCCTTGATGTCGTCAGGCGTGATCTCGTTGACCGACTTGCCCATGTACTTGGCATGGAGGCGGAACATGTCACCCGCTTCGCTCAGCACCGCGATACGGCCCTTGTACTCGTCGGAATCGAACAGCACCTTCCAGCTGTCGGGCGGGGTCGGCACCTTCGATTTGCGATAGCCGATGCCCAGCGTCAGCCAGGTGTAGGGCATGGAGAACTTGCGGCCCGGATCGTAGTCGACATCGATGAAGCCCGGATCGACATTCTTCAGGTTGGGGATCTGCGCATGGTCGAGCTCGGCCAGCATGCCGGCCTGGATCATCCGCTCGACGAAGTCGTTCGACGGCACGATCACGTCGTAGCCGGGGTTGCCGGCGCGGAACTTGGCGAACAGCACGTCGTTGCTGTCGAACAGGTCCATCTTGACCGAGATGCCGGCCGCATCCTTGAAGTCGTCGAGCGTGGTCTCGCCGATGTAGGTATCCCAGTTGTAGAAATTGAGCTTGGCTTCCTCGCCGGTCGAGGCGGTCTCGCCGGCTTCCTTGGTACAGGCTCCGAGCCCGGTCACGGTAATGCCGATCGCGGCCACACCCATGCCTTGCAGCAGCGAGCGGCGGCCCAAACGTGAACCGGTCAGGTCAAGCTTGCTCATCGTATTCCCCCATAACTGACTGTGCGGACACCGAAGGGCCCGTCCGCAGCGATTGCGTCGAGTCCTCTCCCGGCGGGAATGAAGCACTTTCCTTGCAATCCAATCCAGCCTATAATTTGTGCCGAGGGCTATCGGAAAAACCGATGAACATAACTTTCCGCCAGATCCGCTACTTCATTGCTGTGGCGGAAGCGCGCTCGGTTTCGGCCGGGTCGACCGCGGTCGGCATCTCGCAGAGCGCGGTGACCGATGCGATCCGCACGCTCGAGCTGGAGACCGGGGTCAAGCTGTTCTACCGCCACCCCAAGGGCGTGACCCTGACCCGTGAAGGGCACAAGTTCCTGCGCCATGCCCGCTCGATCATCAACGCCGTGGCCGACCTTGCCGGCGGGGTGGGGGAAGAGCAGGCGACCGTCAGCGGCTCGATCCGGATCGGGGTGACCCCTGTGGTGACCGGCTATTTCCTGTCCGACGTGCTGTCGCGCTTCCGCCGGATGTTCCCGCAGATCACGGTCAACATCGTCGAGGACAAGCGCGACTATATCGAGCACCTCTTGGTCAACGGCGAGATCGACCTTGGCGTGCTGATCGTCTCCAACCTGCAACAGAAGGCGGCGATCGACTACGAGGTCCTGCTGCGGTCGGACTGCCGCGCCTGGCTCGCGCCGTGGCATCCCCTGTCCGAAGTCGACGTACTGAGCCTAGCCGATCTGGAGAACGAGCCGGTCATCGCCCTGTCGCTCGACGAGATGGAGGGGCTGATCGAAGGCATCTGGTCAACCTTCGACCATCCGCCGCATATCGCCTATCGCACCAGTTCGATGGAAGGGGTGCGCAGCCTGGTTGGCACCGGGGCGGGGATCACCATCCTGCCGCAACTGGTCTACCGCCCGTGGAGCCTCGACGGCGACCGCATCATTGCCAAGCGTCCGCGCGAGGCCCTGCCGACCGTCGACATCGGCGTCGCCTGGCGCCGCCTGACCCGCCACAGCGAGCCGGCGACGCTGTTCATGGAAACGGTGCAGGAACAGCGGCGGTAGGGGTGTGATGCCTTAGATCACCACCTCGATAGAGATTGTGGGGGGAGGGAGCCTTGTAACACCATCCAAAATGGATGATGTTGAGGGCTGGGGTCCGCTAAATTGAACATTCCAGCAAAGCCACCCGATTCCGCCAGAGCGGCTGGTAGCCAGTTTTCCGGCAAGTCGCTCCCTCACCCGCTTGATAAATTGACCGAGCTGGAAATTCGAACGCTCATTTACGTTTATGCTCGCCATACGGCCAAAGATATCGCCCGCGTAGAGGGTGTTACGCCAGACGCGGTGGTTGCGAGGATCAATCGTGCACGCGGCAAATTGGGCGGGATCAGCCGGGTCGATGCTGCGCGACGCATCGTTACGGCGTTACCGCCGGAGACATACCAATCGATAGTACCCCAACAGATGGGTCTGCTCGATCCACTCAATGCCGAGCTAACTGAACTCGCGACTGCAGAAGATCGGGAGCCTGACCGGGTGCCATCCAGGACCTGGCAGTTCCCGCTCCCAAGCAAGGACCGACGGATCAACGATGACCCGCTGCTCCATCGCATAGTTTGGCCGATTGTGGTGGCAGTACTCATCGTCTTGGCGATGGCCGTTCTGCAAGCGGTCATGGTCGGTTTAGACCGACTTCGTATGTAACGCGCCACACCGCGCAACAGGGGTAAACGACTATGTTGAGCAACAGACTGCAAGCCGCCGAGATGATCGTCCGCGATCTCCAAATTGCCGAAGAAGCCATTGATGATGCCGTCATTGCATTGTCGTCTTTGATGGCGACAATGTCGAAGGCCCGCCGGATTGCAAAGGTGAACCCCACTCTGGGCGCATCTGCGCTGACGAAAGTCAGTGAAGCAATCGCGAGGGCGGGCGAAATGCGGCAAGCGCTGATCGATGCGCACCACAACCTGCACAGTGCACAAGCCGATGCCGGACTCGGCGCCCGCGCCATGGGCACTTCGATGGACAAGCCGCAGGGGTGTGCCAACAACGAAGAGATCGAGGCATTGCCAAGCATCAAGGCTGTCGCCTGAGCCGCATGGAGATGTCGAAATGATCTCTGTCATCTTCGACATCTTCATTCCTACTGCCGGGATACTATTGGGCATTATCTTGGGTGGTCGACCCGAGAGAGCTGCTGCTGTCGTGACTATGGCCGCCTTTCTTGCATCCGCTGTAGTCAGCAACCAGACGTGGGATAGCCTAGAGTGGAGAATATTAGCGATAGACACAATTGCTCTATCGGTATTCTGGATCATATCCCTAACATCAAATAGATTTTGGCCGTATTGGGTTACAGCTTTTCAGTTGATTACTGTTTTGGTTCATCTACAGATGATCTTGAGTGAGCCGCTTCAATGGGCTTATGGCATGCTCAGCATTTACCTTAGTATACCAATAGTTATTATTATAGGAATTTCTTCACTTAAGCACTGGGAGAGAGACTTATAATCTTCGATCACCAAAAAGGCAAAAATGCCGACATGGTGCTACTGGTGAGTGAGAGGGCTGGCGCGCAATGCATGCATAGCCATTGGTGAAGGGATTAGCCTTCGGCTCCGCCATTTGACGCAACCTCGGGCGCTTGCGTCACCCAGCTCCCACTTTCGCTCGCCGATTTTCTTGGTGGGAATGTGAACAGAGACTGGAATTGTCCTTGGTCGCGAGGCGTCCAACTGGCCCGCGCGGTCGAAGAGCGTAATGTTGCATGGGTGGCAGATCTATTGTTGCCGGATGAAAAAATTTTCCTGAAAGAACTTTGCCTCTATCCAGGAAGATATAGATCACAATACAAGGGAATTCTTGATATTTTTGAGTTATATGAAGAACGATTTTCTGGCGGTATCCTGCGCCCTTCGAACTTCGCACGATCAGTCAATAAATTTATTGATAAATACCAACATGCTCTAAGCGTGTGCCCAATTGCACTGGAATGTCCATTTGCATGTGGTTGCCCCTTTAAGCCAGCTTCCCAATAGCGAGAATTGGCGCCTGCATTCACTTCGCGCAGGAAGTGCGCCTTTTTGATCTCGTTGCAGTCAGGGATTGCATTGAACTGCTGGCTGAGGTTGGGATTAGCGCTGCTGATACAGAGCGGACAGGGCGTCAAAAAGTGGTGTCCCGCTGCGGCAGGCTCGGCGCCGGTGACGGCATCGGTGCGGCCAGATGCCCGGCTTGGGGAGTGTTCGGCGACAGAAAGCTCATGGGCAGTCTCCTCGATCTGCAATTGCCGCATGTTCTAGAGCGTGCCGGTTAAATATCTGTGCCCTGCCAAATAGTGCGGGCGATTTACTGAAAACTGCCGCGCTCGCCGCAAGTACAGGTTCGTTAACGTCGATTTAACGGGTCCACCCTAGCCAGAGGGTCATGACGGGGGGCCTATCCAGTTTGCGCGCGCGGCTCGTTCCGCCTGTCCCGGATGCGATCCGGGACGACTTCACTATTCTGCGCGCCAGGCGGGTCGAGACCCAGACGTCGATGATGTACCTCATGCTGCTTGCGACCACGCCGACCGCGGCCTGGGCGGGTGCGGC
>JAHDXX010000039.1:0-4743 GCA_023384025.1 Sphingomonadaceae bacterium | reverse complement strand
TGTGCACTGGAGCATCAAGTTCGGCTTTCCCGCCTTGCTTGCCGTGCTGTGCCTGCTCGGCCTGCTCGAAAACCGGATGAGCCGCCAGCGGCGCATGTCGCTGCGCCGCGCATCGCTGATCGTGCAGAAGACCAGTCGCGTGTCGGGCGTGGTGGCCATCATGTGCAGCACCTGGTGCGTGGTCAACTGGCTGGCATCGCCGCCTGAAAACCATGCCAGCTTCGCCATGATCCTGACCATGGGTTCGCTTGCTACGGCCTATTGCCTGTCCTCGATCCGGTTCGCTGCCATCCTCAATCTGGCCATCGGGGTGATCCCGATCTCGGCCCTGATGCTGAGTTCGGGGCAGCCCGCGGAAGTTGCCGCGGCGACAAGCCTGCTGCTGGCCACCGCGATCCTGATCCGCTTTATCCTTCAGGGCCACGTCATGCTGGTCGATCTGCTGCAGCTGCAGAAGCAGACGCGCGATCTGGCGAACACCGATGCCCTGACCGGGCTTGCCAACCGTCGAGCGCTCGATGAGCGGATCGCGGAACTGGTGCTGCCTTCGCGCCATGTGCGCCCGTTCAAGCTGGCCTTGCTCGACCTCGACGGGTTCAAGCCGGTCAATGACCGGTTTGGTCACGCGGTGGGCGACAAGCTGTTGTGCTCCGTGGCGGATCGACTGTCGGAGGTCATCGGCGACCACGGGCTGGTGGTGCGACAGGGGGGTGACGAATTCGCGGTCCTGCTGCCCCCGAGCTCGCCCCTGATGGACGCTCCGCTTGCCGACCGCATCCTGATTGCGCTCGTACGCCCCCACGTGATTGACGGAATCCCGGTCACGGTGAGTGCGAGCGTGGGCATTGCCCACTGGCCGGACAACGGGTCCAGCGTCGACGCCCTGTTCGAGCACGCTGACCGCGCGCTCTACCAGGCCAAGGCGCAAACCGCCCCGGTCGAACCCGAGGCTCGCAAGAGCGCGGCAGGCAACTGAGCCGTCGCGCTTACGCGTTGTGCAGGTACCAGGCGTAGTCGAGCTCGGTCACTTCGCCGAAGAAGCGGGCCATTTCGACCTCCTTCACCGTGCAATAATGCGTCACGAACCGGTCGCCCAGATAGTCGCGCATCCGGGCTGAATTCTTGAACGCCTCGATCGCGGCGGCCCAGTGGTTGGGCAGGCGGTAGTCTTCGGGCGCCTGTTCGTAGCCGTTGCCGACAATTGCAGGGCCGGGATCGACCTGGTTGGCCATCCCGTAATGCATCCCCGCCAGCACCGCGGCCATCGCGAGGTAGGGGTTGGCGTCGGCACCGCAGATGCGGTGCTCGACATGGCGCGAGGGCGGCGGCCCGGCGGGCACGCGCAAGCTGACCGTGCGGTTGTTGACCCCCCAGGTCGGCGCGACCGGGGCATAGGAATTGGCCTTGAACCGGCGGAAGCTGTTGGCGTTGGGGGCGAAAATACCCATCGATTCGCCGAGCAGTTCCTTCATCCCGCCGATCGCATGGCGCAGGATCGGCGCGCCTTCCGGGTCCTCGCTGGCAAAGGCATTGGCGCCACCCCGGTCGGCCATCGACACGTGCAGGTGCATGCCCGAGCCTGCCTGCGCCGCGAACGGCTTGGCCATGAAGCTGGCGATCATCCCGTGCTTGGCCGCCACGCCCTTGACCAGCCGCTTGTACATCAGCGCATCGTCGGTCGCGCGCAGCGCGTCGGCCTTGTGCCGCAGGGTCAGCTCGAACTGGCCCGGGGCATATTCGCTGATCCCGGATTCAAGCGGGATGCCCTGCACGTCGCACGCGGCATAGAGATCGTCGAAGAACGGCTTGAAGTCCTCCATTTCGCGCAGGGAGTAGACCTCGTTGAACTGGGGCTGCTCGCCGCTGTTGAGGCCGCGCGCGATCTTCGGGCGGCCCTTGCCTGCTTCGAGCAGGAAGAACTCCAGCTCGACCGCGACCACCGGGGTGAGGCCGTCGGCGACCAGCCGGTCGACCACCCGGCCCAGCACGTGGCGCGGGTCGAGATCGTTGGGGGTCCGGTCGAGCTCGTAGAAGCTGGTTGTGAACTGCGCCGCGTGCTCACCCAGCCACGGCGCGCGGACCAGCGTGCCCGGCACCGGCAGGCAATAGCGATCGGCATCGCCATCCTCCCACACCAGCCCGGTCTCTTCGCAATCGAGCCCGGTGATGTCGACCACCAGCACCGATCCGGGCAGGAACCGCCCGTTCTCGTACACCGCGATCACCTCGTGCTGGCGCAGCCGCTTGCCGCGCGGCACGCCCGACAGGTTGGTGAAGATCATGTCGATCGCGTCGATGTCCGGGTTGGCGGCAAAGAACGCCCTGGCCTCGTCAAGGCTGGCGATTTGGCTGGAGCTGTGCGGGGTGCGGGTCTGGGTCATTTGGTCAGGTCTTCCAGGCATTGATCGAGGGTAGCTGCCAGCCGTTCGACCTGTTCTTCGGTCGTGCCGGGGCAGACCAGCATCATGTTGTGGAACGGCGCTATCAGCACGCCGCGGTTGGTCAGGTAAAGGTGAATCGCATGTTCGAGCGCGCCGTGCATGGCGGCGCGTGCCTCGCTGCCGTTGCGCGGCGGGGCACTGGCGCACAGGAATTCGACCCGTGCGCCGACGTGCAGCACCGGCCAGGGCAGGTCGTGGCGGGCGATCACCGCCTGCAGTTCGGCAGCCAGCTTGTCCGCCAGCGGCAGCATGTGGGCATAGGCCTCCGGCGTCATCACTTCGGTCAGGCAGGCGCGCATTGCGGCGAGCGCCATGGCATTGGCCGACAGCGTTGTGCCGATCCCCGAATGGCCCTTCTCGCCCTCTTCGCGCAGGCTTTCCATCCGCGCGGCGACTTCGGCGGTGAAGCCGTAGACCGCGCAGGGGATGCCGCCCGCGACCGGTTTGCCGAGCACGAACAGGTCCGGCTCCGGCCCGAATGCGCGGGTGTGCCCGCCTTGGCCGCTGGAAATGGTATGCGTCTCGTCGAACACCAGCAGCGTACCGTGGCGGCGGGTCATTTCGCGCACAGCCTCGAGATAGCCGGGCTCGGGCAGGACCATGCCGACATTGGTCATCGCCGGTTCCATCAGCAGCGCGGCGACATCGCCTGGGGTGAGCGCGGCCTCAAGCGCGGCGAGGTCGTTGAACTCGATCACCCTGGTGTGCTGGCGCACATCATAGACCTGCCCGACGAGCGAGCGGCGCAGTTCGGGCACACCATCACGCAGGTCGACGAACACGTCGTCGACAGCGCCGTGGTAGCAGCCGTTGTAGACCAGCAGCGTCTGGCGCCCGGTGATCCCGCGGCACCAGCGGATCACCGCGCGGTTGGCTTCGCTCGCGGTCGAGGTCACCTGCCAGAACGGCAACCCGAACCGTTCGGCCAGCGCATCGGCCACCGCCGGCGCGTCCTCGGTCCCGAGCATCATGGTCAACCCGCGCTCGGCCTGCCGCGCGATCGCACGGGCGACCGGCGGCGGCGAATGGCCGAACATCGCGCCGGTGTCACCGAGGCAGAAATCATCGTAGCGGTGGCCGTCTACGTCCCACAGGGTGGACCCTTCCGCACGTTCGGCGTAGAGCGGGAACGGCGTGCCCCAGTCGAGCATCCAGTGGAACGGCACGCCCCGGTGCCAGTGCCTGGCGGCCTGCTCCCCCAGCGCGGCAGAGCGCGGGTTGGCGCTGCGGAAGCGCTCCTGCTCCGTCTGGAGCATGCGGTCGATGGCGGCATCAGCGATCACAGGCGGTCCCTCAAGGCGTACCACAGCATCCCGGCAACATGGAGCGGATGGCGCAGCAGCTTGCCGCCGGGGAAATCCTGCCGGGGCAGGTCGGCCATGAGGTCGAACCGCTCGGCGGTGCCCCGCATGGCCTCGACGATCAGCTCACCCGCCAGCGTGGTCAGCAGCACCCCGTGCCCGGAATAGCCGTGGGCGTAGAACGTGTTCCCGATCCGCCCGAACTGCGGCAACCGGTTGCGGGTTACCCCGACCATCCCGCCCCAGCCATATTCGATCCGTACCCCGCGCAGCTGCGGGAAGATCTGCTCGAGGAACGGGCGGACGAAATCAGCGATATTCGCGGGCGGGGCGGGGGTATATTTCTCTCCCCCGCCGAACAGCAGCCGGTTGTCGGCGGTGAGGCGGTAGTAATTGAGCACGAAGCGGCTTTCCGCGACCGAAGCGTTCGACGGGATCAGCCGCTTCGCCTCGATTTCGCCAAGGCGACAGGTGGCGACGTTGTAGTTGGCGATGGGCATCATCGCGCCACTAAACATTTGCTCCAGCCCGCCGACATCGCTGTCGCAGGCGAGCACCCCCATGCGCGCGGTGACCAGGCCTTGCGGGGTGGTCACACGCACCGGTGAACCGTGCCGCATCGCTGTTGCCGGGCTGCCCTCGAAGATTCGCACGCCTGCGGCGCGGGCGGCCTCGGCCAGGCCCAGCGCGTAATTGAGGGGGTGCAAGTGTCCGCCATCCGGATCGTAGAGCCCGCCGTGGTAGGCGCCGGTGGCAACATAGTGCGGGACGTCAGCCGGTTCGACCACTTGCAGCCGCTTGCATCCGGCAAGGTGTTCGAGGACATCGCGTTCGCGCCGGATCGCGTCGAGATGGGCCGGTTTCCATGCGGCATGGAAGTGCCCGTCGCGCAAGTCGCAGGCGATGGCGTGCTTTCTGATCCGCGCGCGGACCCGCTCGCCTGCCTCAAGGCCCAGCGCGATCAGGCCGCGTGCGCGCTCCTCCCCGAATTCGGCGAGCAG
>JAHDXX010000332.1 GCA_023384025.1 Sphingomonadaceae bacterium | reverse complement strand
GCCCGACAGGTTCAACCCTTCCATCGGCGTATCCCAGGCCCAGGTCAGGTCAACGCCCTTGGTGGTCAGCTCGCCCGCGTTGCTGGTGACGAACTGGATCGTGGTGGCGTTGAAGTTCTGCACCTGAAGGTCATCGAACACGTACTGGTAGACGGTGCCGTTCAGCGTGAAGGTCCGGTCAGCGAACTGGCTCTTGAACCCGATTTCGCCGCCGATCGCCGTTTCCGACTTGTAGATCAGGCCGGCTGCGGTGGCCGCACGGACCGCCGGGTCGGGGCTGGCGAAGCCGGACAGCGAGTTCGATGGCAGCGCCGAGTTGTCGATCCCGCCCGACTTGAAGCCGGTCTTGAACGAAGCGAAGATGTTGAGATCCGGCGTGGCCTGGAACTTCAGCGTCGCTTCGGGCGACCAGTTGGAGTCGCTGAACGGGATCGGACCGGAGAAGAACCCGCTGCCCACGAATGCCGGGCCAGGGCCCAGGAAGGCGTGGACGTAGGGGATCGAGATCGTCTGCGTCTTCTTCTCGTCGGTATAGCGCACCCCGCCCGACAGCTCGAGCTGCTCGGTCAGGTCGATCGTCACGCTGCCGAACACGGAGTAGGCCTCGGTCTTGGTCAGGTGGGTCTTGTCATAGTCGAAGGTGTTGCCGGTGATCGGATCGGGTGCGATGATCGAAATGTTGATCGCCTGCTGCGAAGTGTCGAAGGTGAACTTGCGCCACTCGTAGAAGCCGCCGATCATGAAATTGATCGCCCCGTCGAAGTCGCTGGCGAGGCGGATTTCCTGGCTGAACTGCTTCAGCTTGTTGATCGGGTCGCTGGTGCCGACACCCATCGGAACACCCGGGCCGTTGATGGCGGCCAGCGCCGGGGCAATGGCCCCCACCGGCACGCCAAGTGGCGAGAACGCCGGTCCGACCCCGGCATAGGAGTAGCTGTCGACGTCGACCGCATCCATGTCGAGGAAGCCCGAGACCGATGACAGAGTAAAGCTGTCGTTGATGTCGAGGTCCCACTTCAGGCGGGCGAAGAAGATCTCGGTCTCGCCGAAGGGCACGCCGCCAAAGCCGGATGCCGGCGACGGCCCGGGCACTTTGCCGGCCAGCGCCGGGTTGACGTCGGGCAGGAAGTAGCGCTGGTCGTAGACGTTACAGTTGTAGCCCGCGGGGATGGCGATCGCGCCCTGAAGCAGGACGACTTCGTCCGCCCGCCCGTTGGCACCGCACCCGATTTCAGCAGTGCCGATGGCGCCGTCGTTCTCGTTCTTCGAGTACTGCACCTTGAGGTTGGCATTGAATTCCGGCAGCGGATCCCAGTTCAGGGTCAGGCGGCCGATGAAGTCGGTCAGGCCGCGCCGCTGGTTGACCGCCGGGGTGCCCGGCTGGAGCTTCTGGAATTCCTTGATGTCGTTGAACTGGCCTGCGACGCGGATGCCGAGCGTGTCGGTCAGCGGACCGGAGATGTGGGCGCCGATCAGGTAGCCCTTTTCCTCCAGTTCGTAGGACGCCTTCATCCCGATTTCCCAGTCACTGGTCGGGTCGGCCGACTTGACTGCGAAAACCCCGGCCGAGGCGCTCTTGCCGAAGTAGAGCGACTGCGGGCCTTTCAGAACTTCGACCTGCGCGGTGTCGAAGAACCCGGCCTGGACCAGGCGCATGGTCGAGACCTGCACCCCGTCGAAGTCAAAGGCCACTGCCGAGTCGAACGCGGCGGAGATGTTGGACGAACCGACGCCGCGAAGCGAGAGCTGGCCGCCCGAACCCGAGCCGCCGACCTGCACGTTGAGGGTCGGCACGCGGCTGACGACGTCGGCCACCTGGTCGACCCCGTACTTGTCGAGCGTGTCACCGCCGATCACGGTGACCGTCACCGGCACTTCCTGCAGCGTTTCGTCCTGCTTGCGGGCGCGGACGATGATCGCGCCGGACATGTCGTCTGTCTCGTTGGCCCCGGCATCCTGCGCCAGCGCGGCGTGTGGTGCGGCGAGCATCGCGGCGGCGGCAACACCCCCGAGCAGGGCGGATCTGACCAGTCCGGAACGGAGCCAGGACGGATTGCGGGCGTCGATCATCTGCA
>JAHDXX010000331.1 GCA_023384025.1 Sphingomonadaceae bacterium | reverse complement strand
GCACGCCCATGATGCCGGCGCGCACGATCTCGGCGATGAAGGCGGCGGTGTAGAAGGACAGCGCCAGATAGAGCGACAGGAATTCCGGCTTGATGTTGGTGCCGCCGGTCAGGTTGAACGTTCCCTTCTGCGGGTAGTCGACCGAAACCGGCGTTCCCGACACGAGGAAGGCGATGAGCGGCAGGCCGACGATCAGCGCGAGGCAGGTACGGAACACCGGGAAGCGTTGGCCGGTCGCCATCTGCCGCGCCCTGGCTTTCCGCGCCACGAAGAAGCTGAGCGCGACGGCGAGAAGGAAGGCGATGACGATCAGGCTTGATCCCTCCTCCCAGATCAACCTGGGAAAATAGAAGCCGCGATTGTTCAGGTACGAGCCGAGCGGCAGCGACAGGCTTTCGCGCACGTTGGGCAGCACGGCGAGCACGCCCTGATACCAGAACAGGATGACCAGCAGCGGCGGGATGTTGCGGAAGACCTCGACATAGACGGTCGCCAGCTTGCGGATCAGCCAGTTGTTGGAAAGCCGAGCGATGCCGACGAGGAAGCCGATGATCGTGGCGGAGACGATGCCCGCTGCCGCGACCAGCAGCGTGTTGAGGATGCCGACGACGAGCGCCCTGCCGAAGGACGAGTCCGAGGTGTAGTCGATCAGCCGGTCCGAGATGTCGAATCCGGCGCGGCCGCGCAGGAAGCCGAAGCCGGTGGAAATGTTCGAGCGGCGCAGGTTCTCGATCGTGTTGTCGACGATCCACCAGACGCCGAGGACGAGCACCAGGACCAGGAGGACCTGGAAGAAGATGCCGCGGACCCGCGGATTGTAGATCAGCGGGACATGCGCGGATTCGTCTCTGACAGCGTGTTGTGACACATGGCTCCCCTTGACCTGGTGTCTGCGTCGGCGGGCGTTTTTATTGTATTGCCCTTGCCGGCGAGGGGCCGGGGAAGCCCGCGACAGGCTTCCCCGGCCGCCGAAGGATCAGCGGATCGGCATGCCGTATTGCAGGCCGCCCTTGGTCCACAGCGCGTTGATGCCGCGGGCGATCTTGAGCGGGCTGCCGGAGCCGACGTTGCGCTCGAAGATCTCGCCGTAATTGCCGGTGGCCTTGATGACGTTGACGACCCAGTCGTTGCCGAGGCCGAGATCGGTGCCGATCTTGGTTTCCGCCTCGGTGCCGAGCAGGCGGCGGATGTCCGGGCTGGTGCTGTTCTTCATCTCGTCGACATTGGCCTGGGTGATGCCGGCCTCCTCGGCGTTGAGAAGCGCGAAATAGACCCACTTCACGATGTCGAGCCACTGGTCGTCGCCCTGGCGGACCGACGGGCCGAGCGGCTCCTTGGAGATGATCTCCGGCAGGACGACGTGATCGTCCGGCGCCGACATCATCAGACGCACCGAATAAAGGCCCGACTGGTCGGTGGTGTAGGCGTCGCAGCGGCCGGCGTCGTAGGCGGCGTTGGTTTCCTCGAACTTCTCGAAGACGACCGGGTTGTACTCCATGTTGTTGGCCCGGAAGTAGTCGGCGAGGTTCAGCTCGGTCGTGGTGCCGGCCTGCACGCACACGGAAGCGCCCGAGAGCTGAAGCGCCGAGTTGACGCCCGGCAGCTTCTTGGCGTTGATCATGAAGCCCTGGCCGTCATAATAGGTGACGCCGGCGAAGTTGAGGCCGAGCGCGGTGTCGCGGCTGATCGTCCAGGTCGTGTTGCGCGACAGGACGTCGATCTCGCCCGACTGGAGCGCGGTGAAGCGGTCCTTGGCGCTGAGCCCGGTGAACTTGATGGCGTCGCCGTTGCCGAAGATCGCGGCCGCGACCGCGCGGCAGAAGTCGACGTCGAGACCCGTCCATTCGCCCTTGTCGTTGGGCGCGGAAAAGCCGGCCAGCGAGGTGTTGACGCCGCACTGGAGGAAGCCCTTGGCCTTGACGTCGTCAAGCGTGGCGGCCGAAGCAGCCGAAGCGGCCAGCGCGAGCGCGGCCGAGCCGAGAATTCCCGTGACGAACTTGTTCATACCCACTTACCCTTTTCTGTTGTCGGGGCCTTGCCCCTGTTGCGCGGGACCGCGGTCCCGAATCGTTCTTTAGCGG
>JAHDXX010000038.1 GCA_023384025.1 Sphingomonadaceae bacterium | reverse complement strand
CGCATGAAGACCGTTTCGGTCGAGAAGGGCGCAGTGGTGCCTTACATGCACACCGCCGCTGCTCCGAACCTCGGCAAGATCGGCGTGCTGGTTGCCCTGGAATCCGATGCCCCGGCTGACGTGCTGGCTGACCTCGGCAAGCGCATCGCGATGCACATCGCTGCCGCGTTCCCGCTGGCGCTTGATGCAGACGGCCTCGACGCCGACGTGATTGCGCGTGAGCGCAAGATCGCGGCGGAAAAGGCTGCCGAAACCGGCAAGCCGGCTGAAGTGCAGGCCAAGATGGTCGACGGTGCGATTGCCAAGTACGCCAAGGAAAACGCACTGCTGAGCCAGGTGTTCGTGATGGACAACAAGACCCCAATCTCGGAAGTCGTCGCGCAGGCAGGCAAGGAAGCCGGCACCAAGATCGTGCTGAAGGACTATGTCCGCTTCCAGCTGGGCGAAGGCATCGAGAAGGAAGTCACCGACTTCGCTGCCGAAGTGGCCGCCGCCGTCAAGGGCTGAGCCGCTTACCAGCGCACGCGATTCAGGCGGCCGCCGGAGCGATCCGGCGGCCGTCTTCATGTTCAGGGTGTTTTTGGGGTCACCGTGACAAGCCACACCTCTGGCTGCGTGAACAGCCGCACCGGCAGCACGCTGGTGCCGAGGCCGGCGCCGACCAGCAGTGTCCTGCCATGTTCGTCGACCCGACCGCAGGCGTAGCGCTCGCCGTAGTCGCTCATCGTGGTCGGCGCGCCGCCCCAGGGATAGGCAATCTGGCCGCAATGGGTGTGGCCCGCCAGCATAAGCGGGACCGAGTTGGGCACATCGGGAAACGGGTCGGGGCTGTGGCTCAGCATGATCCGCGCGCCCGCGAGGGGCTCCATCGCGGCAAGCGTCGCTTGCAGGTCGGCCCGCCCGGTGAAATCGTCGTCCAGCCCGCCGATCACCAACGGCCCGGCAACCTTGGCGGAATTGGCCAGCAGGCTGATGCCATGCCGCTCCAGCTCCGCGGCAAGGCCGGGCATGTCGAACCAGTGGTCATGGTTGCCGGGGACCACGATCACGCCCAGCGGTGCGTCAAGCGCAGCCAGCGGCCTGACCGCTTCGGACGGGGAATAGACACGCGTCGCCAGCCGCTTCTCGCTGATGAGGTCGCCCGCGATCAGCACAAGATCGGGTTTCAAGCCGTTGACCTGCTGCACAATCCGCTCGAGCCGCGCAGGGGGCATGTCCGGCCCGGCGACGTGGATGTCGCTGATCATGGCGATGCGGACCGGGGCGGTTCCCGCAGGAAGCGCCTTGTGCGCGAACGTGATCTCCCGCACCGTCGGGTCCGCCATGGTGTCTGACCAGGCCTTGAAAGCGATGAGCGCGAACAGCAGGGTGGCCGCGCCAAGCAGCCTGACACCGTGCTTCCGCCATTGCCCTTTGCGCACCATCGACCTAGCGGCTAAGGAGCGCGGCACCTTCTCGCAACCGGATTCTTGCACCCTATGACAGTCCCTTCCGCCAAACGCATCCTGTTGAAGCTGTCAGGCGAAGTGCTGATGGGGGACCAGCAGTTCGGCATCGATCCCGCTTTCGTGCTCGAACTGGCCAAGGAAGTGAAGGCGGCCAAGGAAACCGGGCTGGAACTGTGCCTGGTGATTGGCGGAGGCAACATCTTCCGCGGGATGGCCGGGGCGGCGCAGGGGATGGACCGCGCACAGGCCGACTACATGGGCATGCTGGCCACCGTGATGAATGCGCTGGCGATGCAGAGTGCGCTGGAACAGCTTGGTGTGCCCACGCGTGTCCAGTCCGCCATCTCGATGGACCAGGTGTGCGAGCCGGTGATCCGCCGTCGGGCCGAGCGGCATCTTGAAAAGGGCCGCGTGGTGATTTTCGCCGCCGGCGTCGGTGCTCCCTACTTCACCACCGATTCCGGTGCCGCCCTGCGGGCCGCCGAAATGAAGTGCGATGCCTTGCTCAAGGGCACGAGCGTTGACGGGGTCTACGATAGCGACCCGAAGAAGAACGAGGCTGCCATCCGTTATGATACTGTCACCTATGACAAGGTGCTGGCAGACAATCTCAAGGTGATGGACGCCTCCGCAGTGGCCCTGTGCCGCGACAACGGGATCCCGATTGTGGTCTTCTCGATCCGCGAGAAGGGCAATCTCGCGCGGGTGCTGGCGGGCGAGGGCGTGCAGACCGTAGTGCAGAAGGAAGCCTGACAATGGCCAAGTACGAGAAAAGCGATATCGAGCGCCGGATGCAGGGCGCGGTGGAAAGCCTCAAGGGCGACCTTGGCGGCCTGCGCACGGGCCGGGCCAACACCAGCCTGCTCGATCCGGTGGTGGTTGAGGTCTATGGCGCGATGATGCCCCTGAACCAGGTGGCGACCGTATCTGCACCCGAGCCGCGCATGTTGAGCGTGCAGGTGTGGGACAAGTCGAACCTGATCGCGGTCGAGAAGGGCATCGCCAAGGCGAACCTCGGACTCAACCCGATGATCGACGGCCAGACCCTGCGTCTTCCGCTGCCTGACCTGACCGAGGAACGCCGCAAGGATCTGGCCAAGCTGGCTGGCGAGTATGGCGAGAAAGCCAAGATCGCCATCCGCAACGTGCGCCGCGACGGGATGGAAAGCCTCAAGGAAGACGAGAAGAAGAAGGAAATCTCCGAGGACGACCGCAAGCGGTCGGAGGACGATGTCCAGAAGCTGACCGACAAGTACGTCGCCGATACCGACACGGCAGTGGCGGCCAAGGTCAAGGAAATCCTGACCCAGTGATGCCCCATATGGCACACTTTCCGTTCGGGCTGAGCTTGTCGAAGCCCTGTACTTTCTTCCCGCGCTGCACCAGAAATTAAGTGCGGCCCTTCGACAGGCTCAGGGCGAACGGATCATTGCATGTCTGACCCGGATCCTAACCACCCTCGCCATGTCGCCATCATCATGGATGGCAACGGGCGCTGGGCGAAGCGCCGCCACCTGCCGCGTGCGCTGGGCCACCAGCGCGGGGTCGAGGCGGTGCGCGAGCTGGTCCGCTCGTTGAAAGACACCGGGATCGAGTGCCTCACGCTCTACGCCTTCAGCAGCGAGAACTGGAAGCGCGACGAGGAAGAGGTCGACGACCTGATGAACCTGATGCGCAAGTTCATCAAATCGGACCTGCCGGAATTCATCGCCAACGATGTGAAGCTGAAGATTATCGGTGACTGGCAAGGGCTTGCGCCCGATATCGTGGAAATGCTCGAAGACGCGCTGGCGCAGACGGCCAAGGGTGGTCGCACGCTGGCGGTTGCGCTCAATTATGGCTCGCTCAACGAGATCGCCCGTGCCGCGGCGAGGGCCGCTGCCGCGGGCGAAGTGACGACCGACAGCATCGCGGCGCACCTCGACACCGCTGACCTGCCGCCGCTCGACCTGCTTATCCGCACCAGCGGCGAAGTGCGCCTGTCGAACTTCCTGCTGTGGCAATGCGCCTATGCCGAGATGCTGTTCGTCGACACGCTGTGGCCGGATTTCAGCCCTGCGCACCTGCGCGACGCGCTCGACCAGTTCGCCAACCGGGAGCGGCGCTATGGTGGAAGGTAATCCCCAGCCGAAGAAATCCGATCTCGGCGTCCGCACCGCGTCCGCCATCGTCATGCTGGCGGTTGCAGGCGGTGCCCTGTGGGCAGGCGACCCGTGGCTCGACCTGTTTATCGTGCTGGTGGCGCTGGCTTGCGTCGTCGAATTCGCCCGCCTCGTCACTCTGGCGACCAGCCCCGGCCTCGGGCGGCTGGCAGCGTTGCTGGCGGGCCTTGCCTATGTCGCGCTGGCGGCCAGTGCGCTGGTCCAGTTGCCGGTCGGGGCGCTGCTCGGCGTGATCCTGATCGTGATTGCGACCGATACCGGCGCCTATTTCAGCGGACGAACGTTTGGCGGACCCAAGATCGCGCCAAAGATCAGCCCGTCGAAGACCTGGGCAGGCTTGCTGGGCGGAATGCTGGCCGCGGGGCTGGTCTCCGCCGCAACGTTTGTCTGGAACACCGGCGAACTGGTGCTGCGCCCGATGCTGTTCATCGCCTTTGCGATTGGCGCGGTTCTGGCCGTTGTCGCCCAGTCGGGTGACTTTCTGGAAAGCTGGCTCAAGCGGAAGGCTGGCGTGAAAGACAGTTCCAACCTGATCCCCGGCCACGGCGGGGTGTTCGACCGGGTTGACGGGCTGTTGCCGGTGGCCATCGTAGCCCTGCCGCTGTGGCTGATGCATCCGTGACGCGCTCAATAACCGTTCTTGGAGCGACCGGATCGATCGGGGATTCGACGCTCGATCTGATCCGGCGGAACCGCGAACATTGGCGGGTCGAGGTGCTCACCGCCAACGGCAATGTCGAGAAGCTCGCCGCGCTCGCACGCGAGTTTGGCGCTGCGCTGGCCGTGTGCGGGGATGAAGGCTGCCTGCCGGCCCTGCGCGAGGCTCTGTCTGGCACAGTCATAGAAGTGGCTGGCGGACCGCAGACGCTGGTCGATGCGGCTGCCCGGCCGGTCGACATGACGGTGGCGGCAATTGTCGGCTGCGCGGGCCTGGCCCCGGTTATGGCCGCAGCGGAGCGTGGCGGCACCATCGCGCTCGCCAACAAGGAGGCGCTGGTCGCCGCTGGTGATGTGCTGATGGCGGCGGTGGCGCGGGGCGGGGCGAAGCTGCTGCCCACCGACAGCGAGCACAATGCGATCTTCCAGTGCCTCGCAGGCAACAGTCTCGACCATGTGCGATCGATCACGCTGACCGCGAGCGGCGGCCCTTTGCGCACCTGGAACGCCGAGCAGCTGGCACAGGCAACGCCGGCGCAGGCCATCGCGCACCCCAACTGGGCCATGGGTGCGAAGATCAGCGTCGATTCGGCTACCATGTTCAACAAGGGACTGGAACTGATCGAGGCATGGCACCTGTTCCCGGTGGGGCTGGAAAAGCTCAGGATCGTGGTCCACCCGCAAAGCGTGATCCATTCGATGGTTGAATACCGCGACGGTTCCACCCTCGCGCAACTCGGCCCCAGCGACATGCGGGTACCGATTGCCTCGTGCCTTGCCTGGCCGGAGCGGATGGACACACCCTGTGCGCCGCTTGACCTGGCCGCGCTGGGCCAGCTGACATTCGAAGCGCCGGACGAAGGGCGCTTTCCCGCTACCCGTCTCTGCCGCGAGGCCGCCCAGGCAGGCGGGGCCATGCCGGCGGTGCTCAATGCAGCCAACGAAGCGGCGGTCGCCGCATTTCTAGATGGTCACTTGTCGTTCACCCGGATCGCGGTAGTGGTAGAAGAGACGATGGCCCGTTACACTCCGTCAGCGCCGCAAACGCTCGACGATGTGCTCGCCATCGACCGTGAAGCGCGCGCGTGGGCGCTGGGCCTGCTGGAGACCGCCTGAGGTGTTCGAATCCCCCCCTTTCTGGATGTATATCGTCGGCTTCCTGCTTCTGCTGGGGCCGCTCGTCACGGTGCATGAACTGGGCCACTATCTGGTCGGGCGCTGGTTCGGGGTAAAGGCGGAAGCTTTCTCGATCGGGTTCGGCAAGGAGCTGTTCGGCTGGACCGACAAGCGCGGCACCCGGTGGAAGGTCGCCGCACTGCCACTGGGCGGGTATGTCCAGTTCAAGGGCGACATGAACCCGGCAAGCATTCCCGACGAAGAAGCGCTGGCGGCGATCCCGCCGAGCGAGCGCAGCGATACGTTCCACTTCAAGCCGCTGTGGCAGCGCGCGCTGATCGTGGCTGCGGGGCCGGTTACCAATATCCTTGTCGCGCTGGCCATCTTTGCCGCCTTCTTCATGGTGCTGGGCAAGCCCGTGCCGGTCGGGGCGGACAGCCAGCTGACCGTGGCCGAATTCAGCGAGGACTCGGCCGCCCGGGCTGCGGGGATGCAGGTGGGTGACCGGATCGTGGCGATTGATGGCAAGCCTGTCGCCGATTTTGGTGCGCTCAGGTCAACCATCATGCTGCACCCGGGGCGTATGTTCCGGATCGAGGTGGAGCGGGACGGCGCGTCGCAGACTTTCGACGTGACCGCCAAGCGCGAGGTCATCACGGACCAGTTCGGCAACAGCTCGACGGTTGGTCTCATCGGGGTTGCTCCAGCGGCGGCGCAATACACTTTCGAACCGCAAGGGCCGGTCGCTGCCATTGCCATGGCGGCTGACCACAGCTGGAACCTGGTCAGGACCATGGTGACCGGAATTGCCCAGATTTTCAGCGGTGACCGGTCCGTCCGCGAGCTGGGCGGTCCGGTGAAGATCGCCAAGTACTCGGGCGAGCAGTTCAGCCTCGGCCCGCTTGCCTTTGTCGAGTTCATGGCGCTGATTTCGCTTAACCTCGCATTCATCAACCTCTTGCCAATTCCGGCGCTCGACGGCGGGCATCTGGCTTTCTATGCGGCGGAGGCGATCCGCCGGAAGCCGGTTGGCCCGCGCGGTCAGGAGTTCGCGTTCCGCACCGGCGTGGCCCTCGTGCTGATGCTGATGCTGTTCGTGACAGTGAACGACGTTGTCTCGCTGCCGCTGTTCGGCGGGTGAGGGCGGCGCCGGGCATGCGAAAAGCACGGGGGTTGATGCCACCCGCCGCTTGATTGGAGGGGCAGCATCGGGCACAGGGCGGCACTTGTCCGCACGGGGCCGATGGGTCAGGCGGCGATGACAGGCCAGACAGGATTGGACGGGATCACCGTGTCGATGACGAATTGCGAAGTTTCGAGCGGCCGTGCCGCACCGCGTGCCGCCCGGTTCGCCCTTGCGCTGCTTGGCGGGACTATGCTGGCGGGCCTGCCTGCCACGGTCATGGCGCAGGATGACCCCGCACCGGTTGCCCAGCAGAACACGATCCGCACCATCGCGGTGGTCGGGTCGGAACGGCTCGAGCCGCAGACCATCCTGTCCTACATCCGCCTGCGCCCGGGCGACGTCTATACGCAGGTGGCTGCAGACCAGGCGATCAAGGACCTCTACGCCACCGAGCTGTTCTCCAATGCCAGCCTGACCAACAACGGCGGCAACGTGGTGATCCAGGTGACCGAAAACCCGGTCATCAACCGGATCATTCTCGAAGGCAACAAGCGGATCAAGAACGACAAGATCCTGCCCGAGATCAAGCTCGCCCCGCGCCAGATCTTCACCCGGTCAAAGGTGCGTGCCGACACCGCCCGCATCATCGAACTCTACAAGCGCCAGGGCCGCTTTGCTGCCACGGTCGAGCCCAAGCTGGTCGAGCTGAGCCAGAACCGGGTCGATATCGTCTACGAAATCACCGAAGGGCCCAAGTCAAAGGTCCGCCAGATCAACATCATCGGCAACGAGAAGTTCAGCGATGGCGACCTCAAGGGTGAAATGGTCACCAAGGAAGCGCGCTTCACCCGCTTCTTCAGCTCCAACACCAGCTACGACCCTGACCGGCTGGCGTTTGACCAGCAGAAACTGCGCCAGTTCTACCTGACCGAAGGCTACGCCGATTTCCGTGTCGTATCTGCGGTTGCCGAGCTGACCCCTGACAAGCGCGATTTCATCATCACCTACGTGGTCGAGGAAGGCGAACGCTACAAGTTCGGCGACGTCAAGGTCGAGAGCGAGTTGCGCGATTTCGACGGCGAGGCGATGACCGCGCGGCTGCCGATGAAGGCGGGCGACTGGTACGATGCAAAGGCGGTGGAAGACACTGTCGAGCAGCTGACCGAGCTGGCCGGTACCTTTGGCTATGCCTTTGCCGACGTTGCGCCGCAGTTCACCCGCAACAAGGAAGACCTCACGATGAGCGTGCGCTACGTGATCCGCGAAGCGCCGCGCGTCTACGTCGAACGGATCGACGTCAACGGCAACACGCTGACGCAGGACAAGGTCGTGCGGCGCGAATTCCGTATTGCCGAAGGGGATGCGTTCAACTCGCTCCAGGTCAAGCGGTCGAGTGCGCGCATCAAGTCGCTCGGTTACTTCCAGGAAAACTTCGAGATCGAACAGAAGGAAGGCAGCGCGCCTGACCGGATCGTGCTCGAAGCCAACGTTCAGGAACAGCCGACCGGCGAACTCCAGCTCTCGGCCGGTTTCTCCTCGCTCGAACGCTTCATCCTTGCGGCTTCCGTGCGCCAGCGCAACTTCCGCGGGCGCGGGCAGACGGTTGGTGTGGGGGTAAACTATTCGCGTTTCTCGCGTTCGTTCAACCTGAGCTTTACCGAGCCTTACGTATTCGACCGCAACATTTCCGCGGGCATCGATCTCTACCGGCGCGATTTCAACAGCTTCAACTTCACGAACTCCAACCGTAACACCACCTTCGAGCAGGCCACGACCGGTGTCTCATTGCGGGCCGGGGTTGCGCTGACCGAATATATCTCGGCAATCGGCAGCTACACGCTGAACTTTGACGATATCACGCTCGACCGGAACCAGTTCTTCGCCGATCTCGACGGTGACGGGATCGCGACCTGCGAGCCACTGCTGGCAGGCCGGTTCCTGTGCGATGCGATCGGCAAGCGCACCAGCTCGATCCTGGGACTTACGCTGGCTTACGATACGCTCGACAGCCGTTTGCGCCCGAGCCGCGGCGAAGCGGTCTCGCTCTCGACGGAATTTGCGGGGCTGGGTGGCTCGGTCAAATACCTGCGCGTGCGCGGCAAGGCAGCCAAGTACTGGCCGGTGCTGAACGGTTTCATCTTCTCCCTCTCGGCGGAAGGCGGCTGGATCAAGGGCTTGTCCAACCGTGGCGGTGCGGGAGTCGACGATGTTCGTCTGACCGACCGCTTCTTCCTTGGCGAGCCGCAGATTCGCGGGTTCGACATTCGCGGGGTCGGCCCGCGCGTCCTGCGCCAGCCGATCATCGCCGACCCGGACAGCCCCGATCCGAATAACCCGGTGCCTTTGGTCATCACTGACCGCAACCGGGTGTCGGACGATGCGATTGGCGGTAACGCCTATTACCTCGGGCGCGCCGAACTGGAGATTCCGCTGGGGTCCGGCGCGCGCGAGCTGGGCCTGCGTCCGTCGGTCTTCATGGATGTTGGCGCACTGTTCAACGTCACCGCCCCGACCCTGCAGCAGAGCCCGTTCCCGGGTGGGATCAATTTTGCGATCCGGGATGTCGACGGCAATCCGTTGTTCACGCAGATCAACACTGCCGAAGTTGTCAGCGGCGTGTGCACGCCGACTTCGTCGGCGACCGTCACCAACCCGATCAATCCCAATCCGCCATCGTGCCTGACCAGCGCCAACAACACCGCGCTGACCACGAACATCCCGCCGTTCCGCGAGGTGTTCCTTGGTGATACCGCCAGCCCGCGCGTGTCGATCGGGTTCGGGGTGAACTGGAACTCGCCGTTCGGGCCGTTCCGGATCGATTTCGCCCACGTGCTCAAGAAGGCCGACGGCGACGACACCAAGAAATTCAGCTTCAACGTAGGAACCCAATTCTGATGAACATCTCCACCAAGATGCTGCTCGGCCTTGCTGCGGCAGCCACCACTGCAGTTGCTGCTCCGGCTGCGGCCCAGGTAAACGGTATTGCCACGTCCAGTCCGGAAGCGATCATTGTCCGCTCGGCTGCCCGGATTGCTGCGTACAGCACCATCGACCAGACCTATGCCACCCAGATCCAGCAGATCCGTACGCTGCGGCAGGAAATCAACACACTCCAGCAGTCGCTCGATACGAACAAGGATGGCCAGCTGACCGAGCAGGAAGTCCAGGCCAATCCGGGTGTGGTCACGCAGATCCAGCAGAAGGACGAGCAGGCCAGCCAGCTGACTGCGCCGATCGCGCTGGCGCAGTATTACGCGATCGAACAGCTGATCAATGACTATCCCAATGCGCAGAACCAGGTGCTGCAGCAGAAGAAGATCCAGGTTCTGATCGCGCCCGATGCGATCCAGTTCGCGCCGGAAACCTTCAATGTCACCAATGATATCCTGAAGGTTCTCGATACGCGCCTTCCGACCGTCAGCACGACGCCGCCGGCTGGCTGGCAGCCGCGCCGCGAGACGGTGCAGACACATCAGACTGTGCAGCAGGTGCTGGTCGCCGCAGCGCAGCAGCAGGCTGCTGCCGCTCAGCAGCAACAGCAGCAGCAGGCCCCGCAGGGCCGCTGATCAGCCGGAAAACGGGGGCAGGGCGATGAGTGAAGCAGGCGGCGAAACCGCTTTCGATATCCGCAAGGTGCTCAAGGCCCTGCCGCACCGTTATCCTTTACTGCTGGTCGACCGGGTCAGGTCGATCGAGCTGGGAGAACGCATCCACGCGGTGAAGGCGGTGACCTTCAACGAGGAGTTCTTCCAGGGCCATTTCCCCGGTGCCCCGATCATGCCGGGCGTTCTGCAGATCGAGGCCATGGCGCAGGCCGCAGCGATCCTCGGGATCGAGACGCTTGAGCTCGCCGGAACGGGCAAGCTGGTCTATTTCATGGGCATTGAGAATGCCAAGTTCCGGGCGCCCGTCACGCCGGGCTGCCTGCTCGATCTCGAGGTCGAGTTTGTCCAGAAGCGCAGCCGGGTCTACAAGTTCAAGGGCCGTGCCAGCGTTGAAGGCAAGACCACCTGTGAGGTGGAATTCACCGCGATGATCGCTGACCCGCCGGCTGACTGACGCTATCCACACCGGGCTTTCCCGGGTGGCGCAATTTCTCCTTCGCAAAAGCGGTGACTCTCTCGCCTGCATTTGATAGTCCCTAGCCACACAAGAGCGGCAGGGGGCGTCCCGAGCCGCCTTTGGTCGCGATCACGATGGTGAGGGCTTGCATTCAGGCAGGCCCGCGAGGGGGAAATCGCGCAATGGCCGACAAGAAAAAAGCTTCCGATCTGTTTATCGAGTGCCTTGAGGCTGAAGGTGTCGAATACATCTTCGGTGTGCCGGGCGAAGAGAACCTCGATTTCCTCGAAAGCCTGTCCTACTCGGAAAAGATCAAGCTGATCCTGACCCGGCACGAGCAGGGTGCGGGCTTCATGGCTGCGACCTATGGTCGCCACACCGGCAAGACCGGGGTCTGCATCGCGACGCTCGGGCCGGGGGCGACCAACTTCGTCACCGCAGCGGCCTATGCCCAGCTCGGCGGCATGCCGATGATGATGATCACCGGGCAGAAGCCGATCAAGAAGTCCAAGCAGGGCCGTTTCCAGATCCTTGACGTGGTCGCGATGATGGGGCCGATCACCAAATACACCCACCAGCTGGCAGCGGGCGACAACATCCCCAGCCGCGTGCGTGAGGCGTTCCGCCTGGCTGAGGAAGAAAAGCCCGGCGCGGTTCACCTCGAATTTCCCGAGGATATTGCCGAGGAACAGACCGACAGCCGCCCGATCCCCCGCTCGATTGCGCGGCGCCCCTCTGCCGAGCACAAGGCTGTGCGCCAGGCGGTCGAGGCGCTGGAAGCGGCCAAGGCGCCGGTGCTGGTGATCGGTGCGGGTGCCAACCGCAAGATGACCGGGCGGATGCTGCGCCAGTTGATCGACAAGACCGGTATTCCCTTTGTCACCACCCAGATGGGCAAGGGCGTGATCGACGAGCGCCATCCGCTGTTCCTCGGCTGCGCGGCGCTTTCGGCGGGGGACTTCGTCCACCGGGCGATCGAGGATTCGGATTGCATCGTGAACATCGGGCACGACGTGATCGAGAAGCCGCCGTTCTTCATGAAGGCCGGTGGGCCGACCGTGATCCACGTTTCCACCAAGACCGCGGAAGTCGATCCCGTCTACTTCCCGCAGATCGAGGTGATCGGCGACATCGCCAACGCGATCTGGCAGATCAAGGAAGACGTGATGCCGCAGGGCAAGTGGAAGTTCGACCACATGCTCGCCTATCGCAAGGCCGAGGTCGAGCACACTGCGCCGCTGGCCGCCGACGAGCGCTTCCCGATCTTCCCGCCGCATCTTGTGCAGGCGATCCGCGATGCGATGCCGGAAGACGGCATCATCTGCCTCGACAACGGCGTCTACAAGATCTGGTTCGCGCGCAACTATACCGCATACTTGCCCAACACCGTGCTGCTCGACAACGCGCTGGCCACAATGGGTGCAGGTCTGCCGAGCGCCATGATGAGCGCCATGCTCTATCCCGAGCGCAAGGTCATGGCGGTGTGCGGCGACGGCGGGTTCATGATGAACGACCAGGAGATGGAGACCGCGGTCCGCCTCGGTCTCAACCTGACCGTGCTGATCCTGCGCGACGACAGCTACGGCATGATCCGGTGGAAGCAGGCCAACATGGGCTTCAAGGACTGGGGCCTGACTTATGGCAACCCCGACTTCGTCATGTTCGCCGAAAGCTTCGGCGCCAAGGGTCACCGCGTCGAAAGCGCGGAGCACCTCAAGGAAGTGCTCGCGCATTGCCGCGACACCCCGGGCGTCCATCTGATTGATTGCCCGGTCGATTACACCGAGAACGACCAGATCCTGAACATCGACATCAAGCGGCTGTCGAAGGAACTGTAGGCTTTGATCAGATCCCCCTCCCGCTTGCGGGAGGGGTTAGGGGAGGGCATGTGGAGGCCAGCCCTTTCCTGTGGCAACAATCCCTCCCCCGGCCCCTCCCGCAAGCGGGAGGGGGGAGATCGCTATGAAACTCAACGACACCTATCCGCTCTATCTCAACAACAAGGCCGCCCAGCCGAACACCGATCTGGCGGTGACCGACAAGTACACCGGCGAGGTCGCCTTCCGCACCGCGCTGGCAACGCCGGACGTGATCAACGAAGCGATCGCCGGGGCCGTGCGCGCAGCCGAGCCGATGGCGGAGATGGCCAGTTTCGAGCGACAGGCGGTGCTCGACCATTGCGTAAAGCGGTTCCGTGAGCGGTTCGATGAACTGGCCTGGTCGCTGTGCGTCGAGGCGGGCAAGCCGATTGCCGATGCCGAAGGCGAGGTCACCCGATTAATCGATACCTTCCGCATCGCTGCGGAGGAATCGACCCGCAACTACGGCGAAATCCAGCCGCTCGACATCAGCCCGCGGGCCAAGGGCTACTACTCGATGTGGAAGCGCGTTCCGATCGGGCCGTGCAGCTTCATCAGCCCGTTCAACTTCCCGCTCAACCTCGCCGCGCACAAGATCGCCCCGGCGATTGCGATCGGTTGCCCGTTCGTGATGAAGCCTGCGAGCCTCACTCCGCTCGGCGCGATCATCATGGGCGAAGTGCTGGCCGAAACCGACCTGCCGGAAGGTGCGTTCAGCATCCTGCCCGCAAGCCGCGACGGAGCGGACCTGTTTACCACCGACGAGCGGCTCAAGCTGCTCAGCTTTACGGGCTCGCCGGGCGTCGGCTGGGACCTGAAGGCACGCGCGGGCAAGAAGAAAGTCGTGCTCGAACTGGGCGGCAATGCGGCTGTCGTGGTCGACAAGGATGCCGATCTCGACCATGCGCTGGCACGGATCGTGTTCGGCGCCTTCTACCAGTCGGGCCAGAGCTGCATCGGGGTGCAACGGATCATCATCCACGCTGACATCTACGACCAGTTCCGCGACATGCTTGTCGCCAAGACCAGGACGCTCAAGGCGGGCGATCCCAAGGACCGGGAGACCTTCATCGGTCCGATGATTTCCGAAAAGGAAGCGACCCGCCTGCATGGCTGGATCGAAAGCGCGGTCGCTGCAGGCGGCACCCTGCTGTGCGGCGGCAAGCGCGACGGCGCGATGCTGGAGGCGACCTTGCTGGAGAACGTGCCGCGCAACACCGATGCGGTGCGCGAGGAAGCGTTCGGTCCACTCGCGATCCTGTCGAAGTTCACCGAGTGGGACGCAGCGCTGGCTGAAGTCAACGACAGCAAGTTCGGCCTGCAGGCCGGGCTGTTCACGCGCGACCTGCACAAGGTCATGAAGGCGTGGGACAAGCTCGAAGTCGGCGGCGTGTGCGTCAATGACGTGTCCAGCTTCCGCGTCGACAACATGCCTTATGGCGGGGTGAAGGATTCCGGCCTCGGTCGCGAGGGTATCCGTTTCGCGATGGAAGACATGAGCGAAATCCGGAACCTGCTGATCCGCCGCGAGGACTAGCTGCGCGCTAGCTGTCCTCGACCAGCAGCAGCTCGCATTCCACCCGCAGGCGGGGTTCAGGCAGCAGGCGATGATCTGCTGCGAGGACGGTGGCGTCCGCGACCAGCTGGCGGGGCAGGGTGAATTCGTGCTCGGGCAGTTCGGCGATTAGGCACTCCCCGCCTGAAACCGCCTCCTGGCCGGAGAACTCCATCACCACCCGATGGCGTGCTCCGGCGAAGGTGACGCTCGCCCAGGCGCGTTCCTCGTGCGACACGACCGCGCCGTGCCCGCCTGCGAGCGCGACCAGCGCCTCGCGCAGTCGGTCAGCGTCGGTCCGGCGCGAGTGACGAAGGGGCTGCGGCTGGACGGGCGGAGTAGTGTCAACGAACATGGCGTAATTCCTCCTCGGTCGAACGGGCAGCCTCGTAACCGGCGATAAAGCCCTTGATCCGCGCCTCGGTGCCGCCGCGCGGTTCGCGCCCCATCCTGAGATCAAGCACGAACCGGGGATCGTGCGCGGCAAGGCGCCCGAACTTGGTTGCGGGCATCCCTGTCTGGCGAAGGAATTTCTCGATCGAACGGATCAGCATGCGGTACCTCTGCGCTTGGTGTTGCTGGCTGACCGGGTGACTGGCGAATCGCCCGGTGACCCATTGGTCGCGCGCGAAATCCTACTTGTCTAGGAAAAATACTTCCTCTATGTAGGAAATCCATCGACAACGAGGACAGCCAATGTCGAATCCGAGAGATCGCCTGCTCGAACTGGCACGCAGGCAGGGCGTCAGCCTTGCCAGCCTGTCGGAAATGATCGGGCGCAACCCCACGTATCTGCAGCAATTCATCCGCAAGGGCAGCCCGCGCAAGCTAGAGGAGCATGACCGGCGCGTGCTCGCCGGGTTCTTCGGCGTGAGCGAGGAAGAGCTGGGCAGTGCCGGCAGCGCGGAGGAAAAATCCTATACCCCCCGTCCGCGCATGCCGCTCGATCCAGCGTGGATCGACGTACCGCGCCTGGCGCTGGCCGCTTCGGCCGGTCCGGGGACAACTGTAGCGGAAGAAGAGCCGTTCGATGCGTTCCGGTTCTCGCGCAGGTGGCTGCGCGAACAGGGGCTGGATGGTGCGATGCTGTCTGCCATCGCAGTGGAAGGCGACTCTATGGAGCCGCTCCTGCGTGCCGGCGACGAAGTGCTGGTTGACCGCCGCCCGCAGCCATTCCGGGATGGCATCCATGTCGTCCGTCTGGGGGAGACGCTGCTGGTCAAGCGGGTCGCGGCGCAGGGCGGGGGGCGCTTCACCCTGCTCAGCCAGAACCTCGCCTATCCGCCGCAGGAGGTTTCCGCAGACGAAATCGACATTGTCGGACGTGTGGTGTGGAAAAGCGGGCGGATCTGACCCGTCAGTGCTGGTAGCCGAGCCCGTCGAGCGGGGTAAGGGCGTGACTGTCGACCCATAGAGCGCCGATGTCTTCCTCCATCACGGTTCCGATGCGGGTCGCGGCGACGGGCAGGGCGGTGTCGGGCGAGGCGGTGAACAGCAACTGATAGTCGTCACCCCAGCGCACGCATTCGTTGAGTCGCGCCGGGTCGGCCACCGGAAACGTCTCGCTGTCGAGCAGGAAGGTGGCATGGCTGGCCCGCGCCATGCGCCAGCAATCGAGCAGCAAACCGTCCGACACGTCCATCATCGCGCTGACCAGCGGGGCAAGCGCGCGCCCTTCGGCGATCAGCGGGCGCGGGCGCCGGTAGGCCTCGCTGTCCGCGCCGGTCCCGTCCCTCACGGCCTCGAACCCGAGCATGGCCGCACCCAGCGTGCCGGTCACGTAGATAGCGTCGCCAACATAAGCCCCGCGTCTGTCGGGTACCGGTGTGTGGGTCGCCCGCCCGAGCGCGGTCAGGCCAAAACTGCGGGGCCCGGAACCGCGCACGGTGTCCCCGCCAAGCAGCGGCACATCGAAGGCTTCGCAGACCTCGCGCAGGCCTTCAGCAAAGCGCGCGTCGTCATCCCCGAGCGCGTAGCCCAGCAGCACGCCGAGCGGCTCGGCACCCTTGGCGGCAAGGTCCGACAGGTTCACCGCGACCAGTTTCCACGCGACATCGGCCATGTCCTGCGTCGGCAGGAAATGCGTGCCTTCGACCATCATGTCGTGGGTCAGGACCAGCGTCTCGCTGCCCAAAGGCAGGACAGCGCAATCGTCATCGAGGTTGCGGGCAGCAGGATCGCGGGCGAGGCCGCGCAGCAGGTCGATGAAGGCGGTCTCGCCGCTCAGGAGCGGACCTCTCTTGCCACCGCATCGAGCACGCCATTGACGAACTTGGCCTCGCGGTCGTCGAAGAACGCCTTCGCCACATCGACGTATTCGCTGATCGCGCTCGCTACCGGCACATCGGCCCGGGCGAGCAATTCGTAGGCCCCGGCGCGGAGGATCTGGAGCATGGTCTTGTCGAGGCGGGTGATCGACCAACCCTCTGCCAGTTTGGCAGACAGGAGCCCGTCGATCTCGTCGCGCCGGGCAATCGTCCCGCGCACCACGTCGTCGAAAAAGGTCACGTCGGCCTCGGCATATTCCTCGCCTTCGATTTCCTGCCCGATGCGGTGCTGGTGGAATTCGTCGAGCAGGCGGACGACGACTGTCCCCTCCATCTGGTGCTGGTAAAGTGCCTGGACGGCGGCAAGCCGGGCGGCCGCGCGGGCCTGCGAACTCGAACGGGACATCAGAACCTCACTTCGACCGAACGGGCATGGGCCGGCAGCCCCTCCGCCTCGGCCATGGCCACGGCGGCCGGGCCGATGGCCTTGAGCGCCGCTTCGTCTAGCTGGATGAAGCTGGTCCGCTTCATGAAATCGAGCACCGAGAGGCCACTTGCAAAGCGCGCACGCC
>JAHDXX010000330.1 GCA_023384025.1 Sphingomonadaceae bacterium | reverse complement strand
GCTACGGCGGCGACATCACCCGGAAGAAGAAGCTGCTGGAGAAGCAGAAGAAGGGGAAGGCCAGAATGAGAGAATACGGGAACGTCTCGATTCCTCAGGAAGCCTTCATTGCCGCGCTGCGGATGGGTGAAGAGTAACCCTCTCCCCTCCCGCTTGCGGGAGGGGCCGGGGGTGGGCCTGTGCTTTCCTCGCCGGGGCAGGGCGAGGCGCAGCAATTCCTCCCCCATCGGGGGAGAGGGACCATCCGCAGGATGGTGGAGGGGCGGGTTCAGGCGAGCATCCGCTCCAACTCGTCAATCAATGCTTCGAGCCTGCCGTTGAAGCTATCAATCATCGCCTGGAGGAATGCGTCGCGTTCGACCGATTCAAGCCTGAAGGGATGGCCTGCTCTCAAGCCCAGCAGCCGGACAAAGTAAAGCTGCGCCCGACCGTTGCCTTCGCGGAACGGGTGAATCGCATTGAGATCGGCCAGAAAGTCGGCCGCCGCGTCAATAAACTGATTGACCTCGCATCCGGGCTGGAAAGCCGGGTTGCCAAGTCTTGCGAAGACCGTTTCCATCTGCGCCGGGATATGTTCGGGATAACAGAACCAGTTACCGCCTTTGGCCGTACGAATGGTTCGGTACTCGCCAGCCCAGTCATAGACATCCTGGAACAGATGGCGATGAAGCGCGCGATAGTGCTTCGGATCGAACCTCCCGGCAGGCGGAGCTTCGATACTGCGCGCGCCGACGGCTTCGACTTCGAATGCCTCCAGTTCCTCGATCGATCGCAGGCCCGGCAGATTGCGGAGCACATCGCTGCCCGGATAGCAGGCCGGATCGCCATGGGTCTCATAGGGGTCGCCCACCATTGTTGTCAGGCGTCGAGGCGCTCGCCCGCCCGCTGCGCCAGCCGCGCGCGGGCATCGGGTGACAGTTCGAGGCCTTCGACCGCGCTGATCGCTTCATAGGCTTTTACGCCGAGCGAGGCAGAGGTCCCGGCAAGCGAGTCTTCTATTGCTGCGATCTCGGTCGGGGTAAGGTCGAACATGCGGTAGACCAGTGTGTTGATCTCAGTTTCAATTTCTCGCGCTTTCATCTGGAATTTGGCCGCCGCTGCTCGATTTTTTTCGTACCACGCCTCCCATTGATCCCGGTCGGCGACCGCGATGCTCGCCTTGTAACGAGCAACGAGAACCTTTTGCAGTTCGCCAAATGAGAGAGTTATCCAATCGTCGATCCTGACTGGCTTTTGCGGAATGTCGGACAGACGATGCTGCACTGCGGTTGACAGGTCGGCCAACCGCGAACTGTGCGTCTGAATATCCGTTCCTAGGAATTGTAGGATTTCCAGTTCAGAAGGCGACAGAGCGGGTAGTTGCCCCACAAACTCAGTCCGAAGGCGCAGATAGCCACCCCGAGCGATATTGGTCAGCCCTGCGAAGAAGAACCACGCAAGACGACTGTTGAGATACGCTGCCAGTCCGTCGTTAGCTATCGGCAAGAAATAAGCGGTATTTGCAAGATAACGACCAGCGCGATCGACTGAGAAAGTCCCATGGTTGGCGATGTCTGAATAGACAATTTTTTGCCCTGCGAAATGCGGCTCATAATTCGCCTGCGCCTGCTGCAATTCCCACCATTCCTGTTTGGTCGCGCGCTTCTCCAGTCGCTCGCGGAATGGGCCGAGATGCGCGCGCAGGGCCGGGTAGTCTTCGATGTCAATCGCACCCTTGGGCGTGTAGATCAGCCACAGGTCATCACTCTCGACGTGCCAGCGTTTGAGATTTTCGCCGACCAGAAAGGGCTTGAGCAGCTCCGCCGAACGATCATCCGGGGTTCGCTCTGCACAGGCCACGATCGCGTCGCGCTGTTCGCGGGTCAGGATGAACGCCTTGTTGAGGCCGGTCTTGATGCCATAGAGCGGCGCCCCGTAGACCTCCGCCAGCGTCTGCCGCCCGGCCTTCATCTTCTCGCGGATCGAATCGAGCATGTCGTTTTCGAACCGCCAGGTTCCGCTGGAAAGCCGTTCACGCGGCATCAAGCGGGCTTCCTCGTCGAAAGTCTTGCCCAGATCATCTGGCACGGCACGCACGTTGAGAT
>JAHDXX010000329.1 GCA_023384025.1 Sphingomonadaceae bacterium | reverse complement strand
GACATCGAGCGTGAGGATGTTCTTCAGCCCGGCATTCTTCGCCACCCACAGCGCGCCGGTCACCCCGCCGGCGGGGCCGGACATTAGGATGTTGACCGGATGCTCTTCCGCCTTCTGGCTGCTCATCAGGCCGCCGTCGGAGCGCAGCAGCGACAGCTTGCCCCGCACCCCGGCATCATGCAGCTTGGTCCGCAGGTTGGAGACATACTTGCCGACCACCGGCCGGACGGAGGCATTGGCGACGGTCGACAGCGTGCGCTCGTATTCCTGCATCTCGGGCAGCACTTCGTGGCTCAGCGAGACCGGCACGTCCTGCAGGATCTCGTGAGCGATTTCGCCGATGCGCTTTTCGTGGCTGCCGTCGACATAGGCATTGATCAGGCTGACGGTGATCGCCTCGACCCCGGCATCGCGCAGCTGGGTCAGCTTGGCGCGGACTTCACCCTCGTCGAGCGGGCGCACTTCCCTGCCATCGGCGCCCATCCGCCCCTTCACGGTGACGGTATCCTCCAGCGCCGCCAGCGGCTGCGGCTTGGGCCAGACGATCCATGCGGCAAGGCCACCGGGCACAAAGCTGCGCGCGATCTGCATCACGTCGCGATAGCCCTCGGTCGTGATCAGGCCGACGCGCGCGCCCTTCCCTTCCAGCACCGCGTTGGTGGCAACGGTTGTGCCATGAAGGAAGAACTCGATTTCACCCGGATCGACCCCGGCCTGCGACGTGATCGCGTTGACCCCATTGAGGATTCCCTCCGAACTGTCGTGCGGCGTAGAAGGGGTCTTGTGCCGCCAGAAATTGCCTGTTTCGTTGTCGAACAGCAGCAGGTCGGTAAACGTGCCGCCAACATCGACGCCCAGCCTATAACGCATCAGGCGATTTCCCTTTCTTCCAAGCGCGGCTTGGGGAAGCCGCCAGCCTTGCCGACCATCGCCGGCAGTTCCTTGCCCATGACCCCGGCAAGCCAGTGGTTGGTTTCAATCAGTCGTTCAAGGTCGAGACCGGTGCCGATACCGGCCCGCTCGAGCATATAGACCACGTCCTCGGTCGCGACATTGCCTGCAGCACCCGGTGCGAACGGGCACCCGCCCAGCCCGCCGATAGAGGAATCGACCACGCTCGCTCCCGCACCTATAGCAGCCCAGACATTGGCAAGACCTGTGCCGCGTGTGTTGTGGAAGTGGACCCGTACTGGCAACGGCGCGATGGCTCGCTTCACCCGCTCCACCAGCCGGGTAACGTGCACCGGGTTGGCGACGCCAATGGTGTCGGCCAGCCCGATCTCGACTGCGCCTGCTTTCGCACAGGCCTCCGCCATGTGCAGCACGCGATCCTCGGTCACTTCGCCTTCAAACGGGCAGCCGAAGCTGGCGGCGATGGTCACTTGTCCGGTCAGCCCCGCATCGGCGGCGCGGGCGATGATTGCGCTGGCGGCCTCGACCGACCCTTTGCTGGTCTGCCCCTGGTTGGCCATGGCGAACCGGTCCGTGCTGACAGCAACCGCGCCAAGCTGTGTGATACGGCCAGTGGCAATCGCCCGCTCGGCTCCGCGCAGGTTCATCACCAGACCGATCCAGGTTACGTCATCGCGAGCGGGCAAGCCGGCGCAGACCTCTTCCGCGTCGGCCATCTGCGGCACCGCGCGCGGATTGACGAAGCTTGTCACCTCGATCCGCCGCGCTCCACTGGCTACAGCGTGGTCAACAAGGGCAAGCTTCTGCGCGGTTGAGACAATTGTACGCTCATTCTGCAGCCCGTCGCGCGGGCTGACCTCAACAAATTCAATCGGGTCTGTATACATTTTGCCGGTCATGCCCGTTTTCGGTCCGTATGAGAATCAATCGGACTGAGGCCGCGGTGGGCATCGGCATAGGCATGGAACGCGCGGCGGATATGGCTTGCCATGATCGACTCCGCCCATTCCCCGTCCCGTCGGGCGAATGCGGCCAGCAGTTCTTCGTGTTCGCTGTGTGAGCGGTGCAGCTCGTCGAAGCCATAGTGATGCGCCGTGCGCCAGACGACCGGCTGCTCGATCAACGATCCGAGCAGGATTGAAAGGCGTCGCGACGCTGCCAGTTCGAGGATCAAGGCG
>JAHDXX010000328.1 GCA_023384025.1 Sphingomonadaceae bacterium | reverse complement strand
AGCGGGCCGATGGCGCGCACCAGTGCGTTACCGGCATCGATCGAAACCCCGGCTTGGGCATAGGTGTAGCGCTCTGGCGGAGGGTTGTTCGCAGACATGGCCACAGGCTTTAGTCTTTCGTGCTTGGATTTCCATGCCCGATTGGGCAAAAGGCCGCCGGTTTTCCCCGATGGCACAGTCTCTTTCCCTTCCGCTTCGCCCGCCCGCCCGGGCAATTGCCGCGCTCCTGGCCGGGGCGTTGCTGCTCGCGGGCGCCCTTGCGCTGTGGGCGCAGGTCGAAGGCGAGCGGGGAATCGCTCCGGTGGCCAACAGCACCGACATCGACGTGGGCGGGATCAAGGTCGATGTGCGCGGCGACAATGCCGATGACGCACGGGCCAAGGGCTGGGCCGAAGCGCAGCGCAAGGCATGGGCCAAGCTGGGCGGGCCGACGATTTCCGATGGCCAGCTCCAGTCGATGGTCTCCGCCATCGTGATCGAGCGCGAGCAGATCGGTCCGCGCCGCTATATCGCCACGCTCGGCGTGATCTTCGACCGGGCACGGGCAGGCGGATTGCTCGGGTCGGGCGGGCCGGTGCGCCGGTCGGCCCCGATGCTGCTGGTTCCCGTGACCATCGCGGGCGGCTCGGCGCTGGTCTATGAGACGCGCAATCCGTGGCAGCGGGCCTGGGCGGAGTACCAGTCCGGCGCCAGCCCGATCGACTATGTCCGCCCCTCGGGCGCGGGCGCCGATTCGCTGCTGCTGACCTATGGCCAGACCGGTCGGCGCAGTCGCACCTGGTGGCGCAATATCCTCGACCAGTTCGGTGCGGCCGACGTGCTCGTGCCGATTGCGCACTTGCGTTACCAGTATCCGGGCGGGCCGGTGACCGCCACCTTCACCGCCCGTTACGGGCCGGACAATGTCTACCTCGACGGTTTCCAGCTGACTGCGAAAAGCCCTGACGAGCTGCCGCAGGTGTTCGAACAGGCGGTTCGCCGGTTTGACACGATCTTCGGGCAGGCCCTGGCAGACGGCAAGTTGCGGCCGGACCCGACGCTGAGCATTGCCGGTGCCGAGATCGACCCCGCGCTCCAGCGGCTGCTCGAGATCGGCCGCCAGATCGAAGCGCAGGAGCGCGCCGCCGCTGCCGCTGCGGCGGCTGGTACCGAAACGGCGACAGGCACGGAAGCGCCCGTTGCTGCGCCGACCGAGGCACCTGCGGTCGTTTCCGCCTTCGTGGTCCAGTTCGCGACCCCCGATGCGGGCGCGTTTGACGCGACGCTGGCGGCAGTGCGGGCCACCCCTGGCGTACGCGCGGCGGCGACGACCAGCGTGGGCATCGGCGGTACCTCAGTGATGAGCGTGAGCTTCGGTGGATCGATTGACCAGCTTGCTGCTGCCCTGCGCGGTCGGGGCTTCACTGTGACCCAGGGCAGCAACGCGCTCGCCATCCGGCGCTAGGCCCGGGGCCGGGTCATGTCGCAGATCGTCCTGCCGCTTGCCATGCGCCGTTCGGGCGAAGCCGCCCGGATCGTGGTCGGCACTGCCAATGATGCCGTGATCGATGCCCTGGGGCGTCCGGAAGCCTGGCCCTATCGCACCGCGGTGCTGGCCGGGCCGCCGCGTTCGGGCAAATCGCTGCTGGCGCGATGGTTCGCCGCGCAAGGGGCGGGCGAAGCGATCGACGGAGCTAATGCAATGGACGAGACGGCTCTGTTCCACCGCTGGAACCGGGCACAGGAAGACAGTCACCCGATCCTGCTGGTGATCGATGGCGAGGGCTGGGAGATTGCCTTGCCCGACTTGCGCTCGCGCATGGGGGCGGCGCTGCAACTGGAAATCGGTGCGCCCGACGATGCCATGGTCGGTGCGCTGATCGAGGCCCATGCCGAAGAGCGGGGCCTTGCACTGGGCGAGGGCGCGCTTACCTATCTGGTGCCGCGCGCGACCCGCAGCTTTGCCGCTATCGAGCGGCTGGTGGCGACAATCGACCGGCTGAGCCTCGAGCGCAAGGTGCCGGCCACGTTGTCGGTCTGGCGCGATGCGCTGGAGGCAATCGACGGGCCGCAGCAGGCACGCTTGCTTTAACGGTCGGGACGTGGGAGTCTGCGT
>JAHDXX010000037.1 GCA_023384025.1 Sphingomonadaceae bacterium | reverse complement strand
AATGCTGCCGAAGGGCAGGGCCTCGCAATCGGGCAGCTGCTGCCGACCCATCTCTCGCCCCCGCACAGCCGTCGCCGGGCAACGCTCCATGCGCAGACCGGGGGGAAGCGTCCGCTGATCGGTTTCCGCGAGGAGCGTTCGCACCGGATCGTGCCTTTGGCAGAGTGCCCGGTGCTTGCGCCGGAGCTTTGGGCGCTGGTCGAGCCCCTGCGGCGCCTGCTGGCGCTGTGGCCGGGCAAGCATGCGGTCGACATTGCCCTGACGCTGGTCGACCAGGGAGTCGACTGTGCGGTCAAGGGGTTGGAGCTTGACGGGCTCGCACAGACCGAAGGTGTGCTCGACTTTGCCCGGGATCAACGCCTCGCGCGCCTTTCGCTTGATCAGGGTTACGGCGCGGAGGCGATGTGGGAACCGGAGCCGGTCACGGTCACGCTGTCAGGCCAACCGGTCGGGTTCCCATCAGGCGGATTCCTGCAAGCCACGGCCGATGGCGAGGCGAAGCTAGTCGGTGATGCCGTCACCTGGCTTGAGGGGGCGGACAGTGTGGCAGACCTGTTCGCCGGGCTGGGCACCTTTGCCTTCGCGCTGGCGCCGCACATGCCAGTGGTCGCCGCAGAGGCAGCGCGTGAGGCGCACCTTGCCTGCCGGATGGCTGCGGCGCGGGCGCGCCTGCCGGTCGAGGCGGTGCACCGCGACCTTTTCCGCAATCCGCTGCGGGCTGACGAGCTGGCCCGGTTCGGGGCCGTGGTGCTCGATCCTCCGCGAGCAGGCGCGCGCGAGCAGGTCGAGCAGATCGCCGCGAGCGGCTTGCGGCGGGTGGTCTACGTCAGTTGCAATCCGGCGAGCTGGGCGCGCGATGCAGCACGGCTGGTAGAAGCAGGGTTCCGGCTGGAGCAAGTCCGCCCGGTCGGGCAGTTCCGCTGGTCGACCCATGTCGAGTTGACCAGCCTGTTTGTGCGCTAGTCTTTCACGACCCCAAGCACCTGTTCGAACAGCCAGTCGCGAGCGTGCGGCTCGACGAAGGCGTGGCTGGCGCCCTCACAACGGCGGATGCGCGGGTCATCCTTGCCCCAGCGGCCCTCGAACAGCTGGCCAGTGCGATCGGCACCCGCGACAAGGAAAACGATCTCGCCAGGAAACTCGGCAATCCCCTGCCGCATTGCTTCGGTGAGCGAGCTTGGCGGTGGGGCGGTCCGGGCCGCCTGTTTCAGCCCGCCGAACAGCTTGCGCAAGTTGACCCCGCCGGTCAGCAGGCGGAGCACTTCGCGCGGATCCTTCAGCTTGGCGAGATACCGCGCGCGCACGGCTTCGGGCGCTTGTGCCTCTGGCGCCGGGGCGGCGTCGCTTTGGGCGCCATCCGGGCTGTCGACGGTCCAGGGGTTTGACAAAACCAGTGCATCGCACCCTGCGCCGCCAGCCAGCATGAGTGCCGCCGCCGCATCGCAATTGCCCAGCCCGACAACGCGGGTCATGGTCGGCGCCATGGTGCGGAACGTTGTGAGCGCGGCGGCGATATCCTGTTGGCTGCCTTCGAACCCGGTGTTCTCGCCATCGCTGTCGCCGGTGCCGCTGCGATCGAACCGGAATACCGGGAACCCGGACCTGGCAAGCCGTGCGGCGAGTTGTGCCTGCCCCGAAAAGGCCCCGGCGCGTACTTCGTTACCCCCCGTCACCAGCAGCACGCCTGTGCTCCCGGGTGCGGCATCGAGCGTCGCGGCCAGCCGGTTCGCGCCGGATTCGAAGGTGAGCGGAATCCGGTTCATAGCGGCCGCATCCCGATGGCGATGATCGCGGCGAGCGCGTCAGCCTGTTCCGGGTCCTCGTCCGGTTCAGCGCGTAGCCACAGGCCGCTGCCGCCGAGATCGGCCAGGCCGAGGTCGGTCAGGCGGGTCACTTCCGGTGGCTGGGCCTGTTCCAGTTCGCGGAAAAACTCTGCGCCCATGCGCCAGCCGGCCAGTTCGATCCCGTCCTTGCGCGCGACGCCTTGCAGCCCCTCGAGTGTTTCTTTCCGCCCCGCTTCTTTCGCGGCGACGGTTCGTGCCCGCAGCATGGAGCGCAACACCGAGCGGCCGTTGACCGGGGCCAAGCGCCAGCCGGGCAGGTTGCCGGTGTCGAGCAGCGCCCCGCCGCGGATGGCCAGCACATGCGTAGGGCGAAAGTGGGCCATCGCCGCGACCGCGCATTCTCGCCAGTGCTCGAAAGTCTGCTCCTCGAGCGGCCGGAGGCTGTCGTTGCAACCGGGCAAGTCGGGCAGCACACCATCAATCCCGGAGAGATCGAGCCGGTGCAGCACCTCCACCGTCTGGCGGCGCAGCTTGTTGGCTTCGTCGAACAGCGCGGGCAAGACCAGCAGGCGGCGTGGCCGGTCAGCGAGGAAAGCGAGTGCGCTTTCCTCGTGCGTGCCTCCGCCAATCGTGGGGCAGGGCCATAGGGTGTAGCCCCGGTTGCTCAGCGGCCTGCCACCTTGGCTTCGGCAAAGGCCAGCAGCCCGCCCCAGGTTTCCAGCATCTCGCCGTCGACGTCTTCGTCATCGATGATGACATCGAGCCGGTCTTCGATTTCCGTGAGCAGACCCGCGACCGCCATCGAATCCAGTTCCGGCAGATGGCCGAACAGTCCGGTGCCGGCTTCGAAAGTCTCGACATGATCAATGTCGAGGCCAAGCACATCGCACAGGATGGCCCGGAGCGTCGCATCGGTATGGCTGCGTTCGGTCATCGCGGTGAAATCCCCCGGTTTCGCTGCCGCGCCCTAGCGGCGGGAGGCCTGTCAGGCAACCCGACCCAATGCACGCTTGAGCAAGGCCGGCCAGGCACGGGGTTGGCGCGGGTCAAGGCAGTCGATCCGGTAGCGGGGCCGGTCAAGCTCCATCCAGTCGCGCTTGTAGGGGTCATTGCCGGTTCCGAAGTCGACCAGGTGGACCTTGTCGCCATCGATTACCCGTTCGAACAGCGCGGCAGACAGGGTAGTCCCGGCGGAAAGCGGTTTGGCGTCCTCGCGATGGGCAAGCTTGTGGATGTAGGCGATGCCGTTTTCCACGGTCCAGAATTGCGCTGCCACGGCCACACCGTCGGCCCGGGCGAGGCCAAGGCGCAGGCGACCAGCGGCGCCCTCCTGTTCGGCGAAGCGGCGCAACAGCGCCGGATCGCCTTCCTCTGGCTTCCAGCTTTCGCGGTAAATGGCTTCGTATTCCTCCCACGCGGCGGGGTCGAACCGGTCGAGGATAGTAACCTCGACCTTTTTCGCCTTGCGTTTGAGCGTGGTGCGCATCTGTCCGGGGCGGGTGGCCCAGTACTCTGCAAAGCTGCGTCCGGCGACGGGCAGGACATGATTGTGATCGCAGGCTTCGCGGCGGACCTGCCATCCGGCAGCTTCGAACGCGCGTTCGAGGCGTGTCGCCGAACCGTCCTCGTCGGGCACTGGCCACAGCGTGACCCGGTGTGTCTCGCCCTTCAGCGAATGCGCCAGTTCCCCGAGCGTGCGCTGGTCGCCCCCGAGCGCCCGCCAGGTGAAGCTGTACCAGTTGCGCAAGGGTTCGATCCGGCCGTTGGCGCGGGTCAGCGCCAATTGCACGAGCGTCGCGCCATCGCCGGCGCTGGCGACCAGCGGCACCTGTCCGGCAGCGGCGAGCAAGGCATACCATTCAGCCCGGTCAAACGGTGCGCGGGCAAGTGTCCCTTGCAAGTCGTTAACCCTGTCGTGATAGCTGACCGTCATTCGCCTACTCGTCTGTCCGGAACCTCGATGCCCGTTGCCGCCGATCCCGTACCGCGCCCGCTCGACCATCTGGCCGAATTCGGCAAGGATGGCGATCCTGCGCTGGTGCTGCGTGGTGACACCCTTACCTACCGGGACTTAAGGGACCGTGTGTCGCGTCTTAGCGCCTGGTTAAGACATTGCGTGCCGAGCGAAGGTGCCCGGGTGGCGAGCTGGGCGGCCAAGGGCGAATTGACATGCCTGATGCCCCTGGCAGCGGCACGGGCCGGCCTTGTCCATGTGCCGGTCAATCCCCTGCTCAAGCGGGCACAGGTGGCGCATATCCTTGCGGACAGTGGCGCCGCCATGTTGATTGCCACCAAGGCCCGGCTTGAAAGTCTTGAACCGGGTGATCTGCCGCCCGGCTGCACCGCTGTCGGGGAATCGGAGGCGCTGGCCGACGCCGCTGGCCATGACGAGCTGCTTGACCCTTCTTCGGCGAGCCCCCATCAACTGGCCGCGATCCTCTACACCAGCGGCTCGACCGGACGGCCCAAGGGGGTCATGCTCAGCCATGCCAACATGTGGCTCGGTGCGGTCAGCGTGGCGCATTATCTCGGGCTGGAGGCGGATGACGTGACGCTGGCGGTGCTGCCGCTGTCGTTCGATTACGGCCAGAACCAGCTGCTCAGCACCTGGCGTGCTGGGGGCTGTGTCGTTCCGCTCGATTACCTGTTCCCGCGCGACGTGGCGAAGGCTTGCGCGAAGCACGGCGTGACGACGCTTGCGGCGGTTCCGCCACTGTGGGTGCAATTGGTCGAACTCGACTGGCCGGGCGAAGCGAGCGCACCGCTGCGCCGCCTGACCAACAGCGGCGGTGCGTTGACCGAGGATCTCGTGCGCAAGCTGCGCGCTATGTTTCCGCAAGCGCGCCTGTTCCCGATGTACGGCCTGACCGAGGCCTTCCGCTCGACTTATCTTGATCCTGCACTGGTCGACCGCCATCCGACCTCGATGGGCAAGGCGATCCCTTTTGCCGAAATCCTCGTGGTCGATGATACGGGCGCGCTGGCCGAAGACGGGGCCGAGGGTGAGCTGGTCCATTGTGGCCCTCTGGTGGCGCAAGGCTATTGGCAGGATGCGGCACGTTCGGGGGAGCGGTTCAAACCGGCCCCCGCCTTTGCGCAGCATCAGGGCATGGCGGTGTGGAGCGGCGACCGGGTCCGGCGCGATGCCGACGGATTGCTCTATTTCGTCGGGCGGCGCGATGCGATGATCAAGAGCGCGGGCAACCGGATCAGCCCGCAGGAAATAGAGGACGCCGCAGTCGCGACCGGGCTGGTGGCGGAAGCGGTTGCATTGGGCGTTCCTGACGCTCGGCTCGGTCACGCGGTTCACCTGGTGGTGCGTGCGCGGCAGGGCGTGGAGGAGACCGAGGCCCGCCTGGCCAAGGCGCTGATGCAGGAACTGCCCAACTTCATGCAGCCGCACGTAATCCACTGGCGCGATGCGATGCCCTTGAACCCCAACGGCAAACTCGATCGGGCTGCGCTGGTGCGGGAGTACGGCGCATGAAGCCGCTCGGGCCGATACCGGCCGGATTCTCCGTAATTGGCGGGGAGCTGGCGATAGCAGGGCACACTGCTTCGCAACTGGCGGAGCTTGCGGGCGACACCCCGCTGTTCGTCTACTCGCGTGAGCGGCTCGATGCCCGCGTTGCCGAGCTGCGCATGAGGCTGCCGCCCCGGATCGGCTTGAACTATGCGGTGAAGGCAAATCCCTTCGCCCCGGTCATTGCCCACATGGCGGGGCTGGTTGACGGGTTCGACATTGCTTCGCGCGGCGAGCTGGAACGGGTGCTGGCCGAAGGGATCGACGGCGTGCGGGTCAGCTTTGCCGGCCCGGGGAAGCGGGACAGCGAACTCAAGGCGGCAATCCGTGCCGGGGTGACGCTCAATTGCGAATCCGAAGGCGAGGCGCGCCGCACACTGGCGCTCGGCGAGGTGCTCGGCATTACCCCGCGCATCGCCATCCGGGTAAACCCCTCGTTCGAGCTACGCGGCTCAGGCATGAAGATGGGCGGCGGTGCCAAGCAGTTCGGGGTCGACCAGGACCGCGCAGCCGCGCTGGCGCGCGAAATCATTGCCGCCGGTGCCGAATGGCGCGGCTGGCACATCTTCACCGGCAGCCAGGCACTGGATGCCGATGCCCTTATCGAAACCCAGGCCAATGTCCTCGCGCTTGCTGACCAGCTGGCGCGCGACGTCGGGCGGGCTGTCCCCAAGCTCAACATGGGCGGGGGCTTCGGCATTCCCTACTTCCATGGAGACCAGCCACTCGACTTGCGGCGGATTGGTGAGGCACTGGACACGCGTCTGCGCGACCTGCCCGATTCGCTCGCGCAAACAGAGCTTTGCGTCGAGCTGGGTCGCTACTTGGTGGGCGAGGCAGGGGTCTACCTGACCCGGATCGTCGACCGAAAGGAAAGCCATGGCCAGGTGTTCCTGGTGACCGATGGCGGGTTGCACCACCAGCTGGCCGCTTCGGGCAATTTCGGGACAGTCGTGCGACGGAACTATCCGGTGGCGATCGCGACCCGGTTTGATGCCGAACCGGTTGAGGAAGCCAGCGTCGTCGGCTGCCTGTGCACCCCGCTTGACCGGCTGGCCGACCAGGCTTTGCTCCCCCGCGCCGAGGTCGGTGATATCGTGGCGGTGTTCTGCGCCGGCGCCTATGGCGCGAGCGCTTCGCCGATGGAGTTTCTCGGGCAGGGCCCCGCACGGCAAATGCTGTTTTAACCTTTACAGGCTGGCTGTCCCGCAGCGGGACTGCTCCACCGAAAGCGCCGGAAAGCTAACGGTATATTCACCTATTTTGGCGAGGAAGCGTGTCTGAACGCGGGCATGCAAGGCGAGGTCGCTCCTCCCATGCGTAGTCCAGCCCGCACCAAGGCAAGGATGCGCATCGATGCCAAAGTTCCGAGTTTCCTCCATGCTGGCCGGCACTGCCGTCGCCGCGCTCACCCTTTCCGGCTGTGCCACAGGCGGCGGTACCGAGCTGCCACCTGCCGCATTCGTGTCGATGCAGGAAGGCCCGGGCGAGGAATACGTGATCGGCCCGCTCGATCAGCTGACCATCCACGTCTGGCGTAACCCCGAACTGGGGGCGGACAAGATCCAGGTTCGGCCCGACGGCCGCATCACCACTCCGCTGGTTACCGATATGCCCGCCGTCGGCAAGACCCCCTCGATGCTGGCTGAAGACATTCGCCTGCAGCTGTCGCAGTATATCGAGGAACCGCTGGTTTCGGTCATTGTCACTGAATTTGCCGGCACGTTCAGCCAGCAGGTCCGGATCGTCGGCGCGACCGAGAAACCTGCCTCGATCCCGTTCCGTGCCAACATGACTGTGCTCGACGCAATGATCGCGGTTGGCGGCCTGAGTGAATTTGCCGCCGGCAACCGCGCTCGCCTGATCCGCTTCGACAAGCAGGCCGGTCGGCAGCGCGAGTTCGCGCTGCGCCTGGGCGACCTGCTGCGCAAGGGCGACAGCAAGGCCAACGTCATGCTCCAGCCGGGCGACGTGATCATCATCCCCGAAAGCATGTTCTGAAGCAGGATCGGCACGACCCATGAACGAAGTTTTCGACGAATTCCGCTCAGCGATCCATTCGATCTGGCATCGAAGGTGGCTGGCGCTGGCCGTTGCCTGGGCCGTCGCCGTGCTAGGTTGGCTGGCGGTGGCGATGATTCCGAACGCCTACGAATCGAAGGCCCGGATTTTCGTCCAGCTGGACGATGTGCTGGCAGAACAGATCGGTATCGCCAACAGCGGCCAGAAGGAAATCGAACGGGTGCGCCAGACGCTCGTCAGCGCGGTCAACCTCGAGAAGGTGATCCGCGGGACCAAGCTGGGCGAATCGGTCGAGACTCAGCGTGACATGGAAAAGGCGATCGCCGGCCTCACCGAGAAAGTTTCGGTCAAGAGCGAGGAAGGCAGCCTGTTCGAGCTGTCGGCCACGATCGGCCGGGGCGACCTGTCCGAAGCCGAGAACGCCAAGCTTTCGCAGGAAGTCGTCCAGAAGCTGATCGACATCTTCCGCGAAGAGAACATCGCCGGCAATCGCGGCGAAGTGGCCGAGACGGTCGTGTTCCTCGATCAGCAGCTCGAAGAGCGCAAGAAGGAGCTCGAGGAAGCCGAGCAACGCCGCCTGGCGTTCGAAGCCGAGCACCCGGACCTGATCGGCGGCAGCGCCGCGCTTACAGGACGCCTGACCAACCTGCGTACCGAGATGCGCGGCGTGGAAGCCGACCTGGCTGCCGCGCAGAGTGCACTCGCCGCAATCAATGGCCAGCTTGCCGGGACCCCGCGCACGATCGCCGGTGGTGCCGGTGGCGGCGGTGCATCCGGTGCGCTGGCACAGGCCCGTTCGGAACTGGCCGGGCTCCAGGCCCGCGGTCTCACCGACAGCCATCCCGATGTGGTTGCGATGAAGAAGCGGATCTCGCTGCTCGAGCCGCAGGCCGCGCGCGAAGGTGGCGGGGGCGGTTCGCCGAACCCGGCCTATACCTCGCTGGTATCGATCCGCGCCGAACGCGAGGCCAATGTTCAGGCGCTGACCGCGCGCAAGGCGGCCCTGCAGTCCGAACTGACCGGAATGATGGCCAGCCAGGCCGACGAGCCCGCAGTGGCTGCCGAAGCCAGCCGGATCAGCCGCGACTACGAAGTGCTCAAGGACAAGTACGACGAGATACTGAAGAACCGCGAGGAAATGCGCTTGCGCGGTCAGGTGGAAACCGAGCGCAGCTCGTTCCGCTTCGAAGTGATCGATCCGCCGACAGTGCCTTCGGTGCCGTCTGCGCCGAATCGCCCGCTGCTGCTGGTGGGTGTGCTCTTGGCCGGTCTCGCAGCCGGGGCAGGGGTTGCCTTTGCGATGGGCCAGCTGCGTTCGACCTTTGCCACCACGGCCAAGCTCGAGCGCGCCATGGACCTGCCGGTGCTCGGTGCGATCTCGCAGGTTGTCAACGAAGCGGGGCGCGAACTGCGGCGCAAGCGCCAGCGCCAGTTCTACGGCGCCAGCGCTGCGCTCGGCGGGGTCTGTTTCCTGCTGCTGGTGGTTGAATTCGTTCAACGCGGCACGGTGGCCTGAGGAGAGGGATGATGACAGAACACACCAAGATCCCGCTCCCCGGCGAACCCGACAAGGGTGAAAGCTCGCTGTTCGAGCGCGCCAGCGGCGCGTTCGGATTCGATGCGCTCAAACCGGCGCCGCTGCCGGTAAAACTGCCCGAACAGCCGATGAAGCGGGCCAAGGTCCGCTCGCGCCGGAAGGATGCCGAACCGGTGGTGGAAACCACCCCGGCATCCGTTGTGCCGGTGGCGCCTGCGCAAGTCGTCGAGGCTCCGGTCCAGCATCCTGGGGCCTTGCCGGTGCCTGTCGCGCAGCCGGAAAACCTGCCGGTCGTTGCGCCGGCATCCGAGCTTACGGTGACGCAAGGCTTTGAGCCGGTGGTGTTCGGCGGTCGCCAGTACAAGGTCGACCGCGCCGGTCTGCGCGATCAGGGGATGATCGAACCCGGTGCTCCGGTGACCCGCCTGCTGGAAGAATTCCGCATCGTGAAGCGTCAGCTGCTGGCGATTGCCCGCGAGCGCGGCACTGCCGCTTCCCGCCGCATTCTGGTGTGCTCGCCGCTGCCGGGCGAGGGCAAGACCTTCTGTTCGGTCAACCTTGCGCTGTCGATGGCGAACGAGCGGGAAACCGAAGTGCTGCTGGTCGATGCCGACTTTGCCAAGCCCTCTGTGCTGTCGACGCTTGGCCTGCCCAAGCGGCCCGGCTTCATGGATTGCCTCGCCAATCCCGACCTCAAGCCCGAAGAGCTGGTTATGGGGACGGATGTTCCCGGCCTGTGGGTCTTGCCAGCCGGCAACCGGACTGACGCGGACAGCGAATTCCTCGGCTCGACGCGCACCTCGGAAGTGCTCGACCGCCTGACCATGGGCGCACCCAACCGGATTGTCATCTTCGACACGCCGCCCGCTCTCGCCGCGTCGCCCGCAGCGGAACTGGCCAAGCATGTTGGGCAGGCAGTGCTTGTCGCGCGCGCCGACCTCACCGGCCAGACAGCGCTGGAGGATGCCTACCAGCTCCTCTCGGGCTGCCCCGACATCAAGCTCCTGCTCAATTCGATCAACTTCAGCCCCAGCGGGCGCCGTTTCGGCACCTACTATGGATATGGGGAGTAAACCCATGAAACGCCTGGCATTCACCACCATCAGCGCAATCGCAGCCCTGGCTGTCGCCGGTCCGGCCGTGGCCCAGAGCCGCAGCGCCAGCAGCAGCGAAGGCTATGAGAACACGGACCGTTCCGGCGGTTCGCGCAATGTGCGGATCGATCCCTACATCGAGGCTTCGCAACTGGTCGTGGCCGAACTTTCCCCGGGCGATGACGTGGTGACTTTCACCCAGCTTGCTGCCGGTGTCGATGCGACGGTGGCCGGGCGCAACAACGGTGCCTCGGTCTCTGTCCGCTACGAATACAATGTCGGCTACGGCGATGCGATCGATTCCAACACCCTGAGCGGGGTTGCCCGGGGCTATGCCTCGATCGTGCCGCAACTGCTGACCGTCGAAGCCGGTGGTCTGGCTGCGCGCACGCGGGTCGACGGCAATGGCGCCCTGACGCCGAATCCGCTGATCAACCAGGGCGCCGACAGCCGGATCTACTCGGTTTACGCCGGTCCGGCACTGGCGACGCGGGCGGGAGATGTCGATGTCTCGGCCAACTACCGCGTCGGCTACACGCGGGTGGAATCGCCCGATGCGGTCGTCACGGCACCGGGGGCTGATCCGGTTGACGTGTTCGACGACAGTCTGGTGCAGAGCGCATCGGTGCGCGTCGGGACCCGTGCGGGCGAACCGCTTCCAATCGGTGTCGGCGTTGGTGCCGGTTGGATGCAGGAAGATGTTTCCAATCTCGACCAGCGTATTCGTGACGCGCACGTGCGGGGTGACGTGACCGTGCCGGTCACGCAGTCGCTCGCCGTTATCGGGGGTGTCGGGTACGAGGACGTGCAGGTTTCCTCGCGCGATGCCGTGCTCGACGCTGGTGGCGCGCCGGTGGTCGGCCCTGACGGCAGGCTGGTGACAGACAAGTCGCAGCCGCGCCAGATTGCCTACGAGACCGATGGCCTGATCTGGGATGTCGGCGTGATGTGGCGCCCGAGCAGCCGCACGGTGCTGCAGGCGTCCGTCGGGCGGCGGTATGACTCGACGACCTATTACGGCAGCCTGTCCTACGCGCCCACGTCGCGCAGCAGCGTGAGCATCAATGTCTACGATGCGTTTTCGGGCTTCGGCAACCAGCTGACTACCGCGCTCGCCAACTTGCCGACCGACTTCACTGCCAACCGCAACGCGCTGACCGGCGACCTCAACGGGTGCGTGGACAGCCTGGACGGTAACAACTGCGTCACCGGCGCGCTCGGTTCGGTCCGCTCGGCAGCGTTCCGCTCGCGGGGCGTTTCCGCCAGCTATTCGATGCAGCTCGGCCGTCTCAGCGGCGGGATCGGTGCCGGTTATGACCGGCGCAAGTTCGTAGCTGCACCTGGTACCGTGCTCGCTGCTGCCAACGGTGTTGCCGATGAAAGCTATTACCTTGCCGCCTATCTCAGCGGCCAGGTCGGCCAGAGCGGCGGGTTCTCTGCCAATGCCTATGCCAACTGGCTCAACAGCGGCTTTGCCAATGCCGGCGACGTGTTCGCTGCCGGTGGATCGGCCTCTTACACCCGCCGCATTTTCAACGGGCTTTCGGCGCGCGCTGCGGTCGCGCTCGACAACCTCGACAGCGAGCTTGCCAGCGAGGACCTGACAGCGGCCTCGGCACTGCTCGGCCTGCGTTACGATTTCTGAGGGGACTGACGGATGTTCGACGATTTCTATGGCCTGACGGGACGTCCGTTCCAGCTCACGCCTGATCCGAACTTTTTCTTCGAAAGCGGCACGCACCGCAAGGCGCTGTCGTACCTCGGTTATGGTCTGGCCCAGTCGGAAGGCTTTATCGTCATCACGGGCGAGGTCGGGGCGGGCAAGTCGACGCTGGTCGCCCATCTGATGCAGCGGATCGACCGCGAGCGCCTGACGGTAGGCCAGATCGTCACCAGCAACCTTGATGGCGAGGAACTCGTCCACCTCGCGGCTTCGAGCTTCGGGCTGGATATCGAGGGGCACGACAAGGCCAGCGCGCTGGGCGAGATCGAGAACTTCCTCCACGAGGAAGCCCGAGAAGGTCGCCGTTGCCTGCTGGTGGTGGATGAATCGCAGAACCTTTCGGTGGAAGCGCTGGAAGAACTGCGCATGCTGTCGAACTTCCAGCTCGGCGCACATCCGCTGCTGCAGGTCCTGCTGCTGGGCCAGCCCGAGTTCAAGAAAGTGCTGGCCGAGCATCCTTCGCTCGAACAGCTCCGCCAGCGCGTGATCGCGGCCCATCACCTCGAGGCGATGGAGCCGGGCGAACTTGAGCCTTACATCAAGCACCGGCTTGCTTGCGTCGGCTGGCAGGGCAATCCCGAGTTCGACCAGCGGGTCTTCGCGGAAATGTACGAAGCAACCGGAGGCATCCCGCGCCGGATCAACCAGGTCGCGACCCGGTTGCTGCTGCTGGGCGCGGTGGAACAGCGCACCCGGATCGATTCCGCGATGCTTTCTGCCGTGCTCAAGGAAATGCGCAGCGACAACGCCTTCCCTGAAGCCGCACCGAAGCCGATGCCGAAGGTGGAACCAGCTCCGACCCCGGGACCGGTCAAGCATGTCGCCTATGCAGCGCCGCAGGTGGACTTTGCCGCTCTGCTGGCAGCACGCGATGCGCAGATCGTCGAATTGCAACAGGCCGTGCTCGAACTGTCCGACCGCAGTCAGGTTAGTGACCTGTCCGCCGACGCCGCTCAGCGCATTGCTGCGCTGGAACATCGTCTGGCCGAGCAGGAGCGGACCGTTCGTCACGTGCTGACCATGCTGATCGAGTGGTTCGAAAACGGCCAGTCGCCCCGCGCCGCCGCCTGACGGAGCCAGCATGGACCACGCTCCGATCTCCAATGGCCTGTCGGTCGATGTCGAGGACTGGTTTCAGGTCGGCGCGTTCGAGACAGTGATCGAACGCGGCGACTGGGACAGCCTGACCCTGCGTGTCGAAGACAATGTCCTGCGCATACTCGATCTATTCGACGAGGCCCAGGTCAAGGCGACCTTTTTCACGCTCGGGTGGGTAGCCAAGCGCCATCCTGCCCTGATGCGCAGGATCGCCGATGCCGGCCACGAGATTGCCAGCCACGGGTATGACCATGCCCGGGTGTTTACCTTCGATCGGGCCCAGTTCGCTGACGATATCCGCAAGGCGCGGCACATTCTGGAAGATGCTGCGGGCGTAGCCGTGACCGGCTACCGCGCGCCGAGCTTCTCGATCGACCAGCGTACCCCGTGGGCCTACATGGAGCTGGCCGAACAGGGCTATGCCTATTCGAGCAGCGTCGCCCCGGTGGCGCATGATCACTACGGCTGGCGCGAAGCGCCGCGGTTCGCGTTCAAGCCGCTGCCCTGGTCTGACCTGGTCGAGATCCCGGTGACGACGGCACTGCTCGGCGGTCGCCGCGTGGCGGCAGGCGGGGGCGGGTTCTTCCGCGTCCTGCCTTACGCCTTCTCGCGCTGGGCCATCCGCCAGGTGAACCGGCGCGACGGGCGCCCGGCAGTGTTCTATTTCCACCCTTGGGAAATCGATCCGGAACAGCCGCGCGTTGGCCATGCTCCGGTCAAGTCGCGGCTGCGCCACTATACCAACCTGTCGGTCATGGCGGACAAGCTGCGCGAACTGGTCCACGAATTCCAGTGGGGCCGGATGGATGTGCTGGCACACCGAGAGGCCATGCGGGCGGAGGACATGGCTGCGTGAATGCGCCGTTTCCCCTTTGCTCCGAACAGGTCAGCCTGGTCGACCTGCGCGATCCTGGCGAGATCGCGCGGATCGAAGGGTTTGTCGCGGAATTGCGGGGTTCGCCGTTCCATCGCCCCGCTTGGCTCCGTGCAGTGGAAGCGGGCACCGGGCAGCGCGCGCACGGCCTTGTCGCGGAGAAGTGCGGGATCGTCACCGGCTGGCTGCCGCTGACCGAAGTGCGTTCGCCCCTGTTCGCTCCGGCGCTGGTGTCGAGCGGTTTCGCTGTTGACGGCGGTGCGCTGGCGGAAACGGAGAAGACTGCCCGCCATCTGGCGCACCATGCCAGCGAACTTGCCGCAAGGCTGAGCTGTGCCAGTGTCGAGCTGCGCGGAGGCGCATCACCGCCAGACTGGTCGGTCAACGAAGGCAAGCACGCCGGGTTTGTCACCACGCTGGCCGACAGTGACGAAGCACAGCTCCTCGCCATTCCGCGCAAGCAGCGGGCCGAAGTGCGCAAGAGCCTGGAACTTGATCTCTCGGTATCGGTCGGCAGCACCGAGGCTGACCGCGCCGCACATTACGCAGTCTATGCCGAAAGCGTGCGCAATCTTGGCACGCCGGTGTTCCCGCGCAGCCTGTTCGACGCTGTACTGGACCATTTCGGGCCTAATGCCGACATCCTCACCGTGCGCCACGCCGGGGTGCCGGTCGCCAGCGTGCTGTCGCTCTATCATGGCGATGCGGTGATGCCCTATTGGGGCGGGGGAACGTTCGCTGCGCGCGCCCTGCGGGCCAACGAGCGGATGTATTACGAGCTCATGCTTTATGCCCGGCGTCGCGGGTATGACCGGTTCGACTTCGGTCGTTCGAAAGTCGGTAGCGGACCTTACCACTACAAGAAGAACTGGGGGTTCGAGCCTCTTCCGCTCAGTTACAGCGAATGGACCGCGCCTGGTGTTGCGGCGCGGAACATCGATCCGACCAGCGATGCCTATTCATCGCGCATTGCCCTGTGGAAGAAGCTGCCACTGCCCGTCGCCAACTTGCTGGGGCCGCCGATCGCGCGCGGGCTCGCCTGATGGGTGATATCCTGTTTCTGGCGCACCGCGTGCCGTTCCCGCCCAACCGGGGCGACAAGATACGCTCGCATCACTTGCTCAAGGCGATTGCTGCGCTGGCCCCGGTCCATGTCGGGACGTTCGGAGAAACCGGAGAGGATCTCGCCTGCGAGCCTGAGCTTGCCGCGATTGCGCGTTCGCATTGCCTGGTCCGGCGGGACAAGCCGCTGGCTCTGGCCGGGGTTGAAGCTCTCGCCAGCGGCAAGCCGGTCAGCCTGACTGCGTTTGATTCGCCCCGTCTGCGCCGGTGGATTGACGAGACCCTCGCGCGTTACCCGGTGGACCGGATCTTCGTGTTTTCCGGCCAGATGGGGCAATATGTTCCCGACACCTTTGCCGGGCGTGTGGTGATCGACCTGTGCGACGTCGATTCCGCCAAATTCGAGGCCTATGCGCGCGACCACGCCTGGCCGCGTGCTGTGCTTGACCAGCGGGAAGCGCGGCTGCTCGCCCGCGAGGAAGAGCGCCTCGCGCAGCGGGCCGATACGACCTTGCTGGTGACCGAGGCAGAGGCGGCCCTGTTTGCCTCGCGCCTGACCGAGCCTGACAAGGCCAGTGTCCGGGCGGTGCGCAACGGGATCGATACCGTCGGGTTCGATCCGGCCAGAGTCGAGCCGCATTCTGCCCTGATCGGGCAGGGCGGGCCGCACTTGGTGTTCACCGGGCAGATGGATTACCCGCCGAATGTCGAAGCCGTCCGGCGGATGGTGAGCGATATCCTGCCCGCCATCCGCACGGTTCTGCCCGAGGCGCAGTTCCATGTCGTCGGCCGCGCGCCGGCAGCCGCCGTGCTAGCGCTTGACAGGCAGGGCGGGGTGCGGGTCTGGGGCGAAGTGCCTGACGTGAAGCCGTTCCTTGCCGCTGCCGACCTCGTGGTTGCGCCGCTCGCCATCGCGCGCGGTGTGCAGAACAAGGTGCTGGAAGCGATGGCGATGGCCCGCCCGGTCCTGCTCAGCGAAGAGGCGGCAACGGGGATCGACGCGGTCGATGGCGAGCATTTCGCAATCGGTCGCGGCAATACCGAACTTGTTGCAAGGGCGCTGCATCTGTTGCGTGACCGCGAGACCGCACTGGCCATGGGCGAGGCAGCCCGCGCCTTCGTGATTGCCGAGCAGGGCTGGGATGCCATGCTCGCACCGCTTGCGGGCCTGCTCGAAGCCGGGGAGCCTTGCCGTGACGCCGCCTGAAGCAACCCTCACCGGCGATAATGATGTGGCACGGTTGCCGGCCATTCCCGCTGCCTGGCGCAAGCCTCTGTGGCAGCTTGGCCTTGGCTGGCTGGCGCTGCTGGTTCTCACATGGTCCGACTGGGCCACGATGGCGCGCCTGTGGTGGGATGTGTCGACCTATAACCACATCCTGTTCGTGCCGCTGATCATCGGCTGGCTGGTGTGGAACCGCCGCGAGGAACTGGCGAAGCTTGCGCCGCAGGCATGGTGGCCCGCGCTGGTCCCGCTCGCCGGTGCGCTCGCGCTGTGGGCTGTTGCGCGGCTTGGCGGGCTGGATATGGGAAGCCAGCTTGGCGCTGTCGCCGCGGCGCAGATGATTGTGCTGGCTGTGCTCGGCCCGCGCCTTGGCGCTGCCTTGCTGTTCCCGCTGGCCTATTCGCTCTTCCTCGTGCCGTTCGGTGACGAACTGGTGCCGGCCTTGCAGATGATCACTGCCAAGCTGACCATTGCCCTGACTGTCTGGAGCGGGGTGCCGGCAGTGATCGACGGGGTGTTCATCGACACGCCCGCCGGTCTCTTCGAAGTCGCCGAAGAGTGCTCCGGGGTGAAGTTCCTCGTGGCGATGATCGCGCTTGGTGTGCTGGTTGCGCAGTGCTGCTTCCTGAGCTGGCGCCGACGTGTGCTGTTCATGGCTGCTGCCATCGCCTTGCCGATCCTTGCCAACGGCGTGCGCGCCTGGGGAACGATCTATATCGCACAATCGCAGGGGATCGAATTCGCGGTCGGGTTCGATCACATCGTCTATGGCTGGGTCTTCTTCGGGGTGGTCATCGCGCTGCTGCTGGCCCTGTCGTGGCGCTGGTTCGACCGCGATCCGGAAGATGTCCAGATTGACGCTTCTGCCATCGCTGCCTCTCCGCTTCTGACCCGTCTGGCGAGCTATTCGGGTGCGCGCGCCGCGGTGCCACTGATGGTCGTCGCGCTGATGGCCGGTGCAGCTACCTGGTATCATGCGGCGGTCGGGCAGCGGGCCGACTTGCCACAAACGCTCGTCGCGCCCGATGTCGCCGGGTGGCAGAGGGCGGATGGGCAGAGCATGCTGGCA
>JAHDXX010000036.1:12080-17246 GCA_023384025.1 Sphingomonadaceae bacterium | reverse complement strand
GCCGGCATTCAGGCTTACGTTTTCGCGCTGTTGACCTCGCTTTACATCAACGACGCGGAACACCTCCACTGAGTTTCACTTTTCCAGTTCAACCGTTTCAATCCAAAGGAGTTTCATCATGGAAGCAGAAGCTGCAAAGCTCGTCGGTGCAGGCCTCGCCGCAATCGGTGCCGGTATGGCCGCGATCGGTGTGGGCAACGTGTTCGGTTCGTTCCTCGAGAGCGCGCTGCGCAACCCGGGTGCCGCCGACGGCCAGCAGGGTCGCCTGTTCATCGGCTTCGCCGCTGCCGAACTTCTCGGCCTGCTGGCGTTCGTCGTTGCGATGATCCTGATCTTCGTCGCCTGACGATCTGACATTGCGGGCAGGGCGTCGGCCGGTTCCGGCGCCCGCCTGCCGTTTTTCCTGCTTACCTGCGCAAGGCCCTGACCCATGCCCCAGATAGCCCAGTTGATGGAGACCTATGCCAGCCAGATCTTCTGGCTGCTGATCTTCTTCGGCGCCGTCTATTTCATCGTCGGCAGGGGGATGGTCCCCAAGGTGCTCGCCACCGTGGAGCAGCGGGACAGCCAGATTGCGGCTGACCTTGCCGCTGCCGAAGCCGCGCGTGCCGCTGCCGATGCGGAAGAGGAAGCCTGGCGGGCGCGTGAAAACGCCAACCGGGCCGCTGCCCAGGAAACCGTCGCCAAGGCCAAGGCCGAAGCGGCGGCCGCAAGCGAGAAGAAGCTCGCCAAGGCCCAGGCCGGGATCGATGCCCGTGTCGCCGAAGCCGAGGCTGCGATTGCCGCTGCCCGCACGTCCGCCCTCGCGGAAATCGAGGACGTTGCGGTCGAGGCAGCGCAGGACATCGTCCAGCGCCTTGCCGGGGTGAAGGTGACCAAGCCGGCCGCCAAGGCCGCCGTGAAGGAAGCAATGAGCCATGTCTGAGGCTGCTGCAACCGCACCCGCCGCGGTCGATCACTCGGCCCACACCGAAGTCGCTGCCGAGCACGGCGCGGCGCACGTCGAGCCGACGCTGGCCGGGCTGGAAGCCTACCAGATCGTCTCGATCGCGATGGTTGTGCTGATCGCCGTGATGATCTGGAAGAAGGTCCCCGGGATGGTCACCGGTGGGCTCGATGCCAAGATCGCCGCCATCCGGGCCCAGCTTGACGAAGCCAAGGCGCTGCGCGCCGAGGCCGAAGCGCTGCGCAACGAATATGCTGCCAAGATCGCCAATGCCGAGAAGGACGCCGAGGCGATGCTCGAGGGCGCCCGTCGCGAAGCCGACGGCATCCTCGCCAAGGCCGAGGCCGACAGCACCGCTATGGTCGCCCGCCGCACCCAGATGGCGGAAGACAAAATCGGTGCCGCCGAGCGTGAAGCGATCGAACAGGTCCGCGCCAAGGCAGCCAGCGCTGCCGCTGCGGCGGCGGGCAAGCTGATTGCCGACAAGCACGATGCGGATGCCGACAGCAAGCTCGCCGATCAGGTGATTGCCGGTATCTGATCCGTCCGGACCCGGTGGTTGGGTCTTGATGCGAACAAAAGCGCGTATCCCGATGGGGATGCGCGCTTTTTGCTTGGCAGGACGGGATCGGCCTTTATTGCGAATGTTTCGCAATAATTGATTCGAAGGGTGATCCGTGTCCCGCACATTCCTGACCAAGCTCCACCTGATCGTCGCCGCGTTCATGTTCCCGGCGATCCTGATGTTCCTCGTCACCGGGGCGCTCTACACCTGGGGCAACAAGGGGGAATGGGTCGAGGAAACCGTCACCGTTGCGCTCGATGCCCCGCTCACGGCGGACGAGGCGGCACTCAAGGCCGTGGTGCAGGGCGAGCTCGACAAGCGTGGCCTGCCCGTGCCGAGCGGCTCGGCGTCCGTGAGCGAGGCGGGTGAACCGGTCTCACTGCAATGGACCGGTGCGAAGAGTGAGGCGAGCGTCAAGGCGACGGACGACCCGCTGGTGGCCGAAGTCACGGTCAAGGAAGCGACGCTCCATCGCAACCTCGTGCAGTTGCACAAGGCCAAGGGCAGCGACCTGTTCAAGGTCTATGCCACGTTCCTCGCTTTCGTGCTGTTCCTGCTGGTCGCCAGCGGACTGGTGCTGGGGCTTCAGGTGAAGGCGCTGCGCCGGCTGACGGTGCTGAGCAGCGTGGCCGGGGCGGTGGCGTTCGTGGGGTTCGTGGCGCTGGGGTGACCTAGCCCGCAGCGAACAAGCTCCGTTCGTGCTGAGCCCTTCGACCAGCTCGGGACAGGCTTGTCGAAGCACCGTCCTTTGTCTTGGGATCTGGACCATAGGGCAAAAAGGAAGTGCAGGCCTTCGACAGGCTCAGGCCGAACGGAGCTTTGAATTGGGCTTGCGTCTGCTAGCGCCCCGGCTCCAGCACCACTTTCCCGACGATCTCGCCTGCGGCCATGGCGTCAAACGCTTCGCGCCAGCGGGAGAGGGGCAGGGTGCGGTCGATGTGCGGGGTGATCCGCCCGGCGCTGGCCAGCGCATCGATCTCGGCGGCGATGGCCTTGCCCCGCTCGGGAAAGCGCCGCGCATATTCGCCTGCGCGCACGCCGACCACGGAGAAGCCCTTGATCAGCGGGATGTTGGCTGCGATCTCCGGAATGCGGCCTGAGACGAACCCGATCACCTGCAATTGCCCCCCGAACGCGACGCAACGCGTGCTCTCGTCGAACACGTCGCCGCCGACCGGGTCGAACACGATATCGCACAGCTTGCCATCGGTGATCCGGGCGACCTCTTCACGGAAACGCCCGGTGTTGAGGATGGCGGCATCAACGGCGACGGCCTGTTCAATCCGGGCCAGCTTGTCCGCCCGGTGCGTGGCCGCAATCACCCGTGCGCCCAGCGCCTTGGCGAGGTCGCAAGCGGCGAGGCCTACGCCTCCGCTCGCCCCGTGGACCAGCACCCATTGGCCGGGCTGCAACCGCCCGATCTCCACCAGGGCGGTGTACGCGGTCGAATAGGCCGCGCCCATCGCTGCCGCCTGAGCGAAGGACAGGCCTTCGGGAATGCGCCGAAGGTTGCTGGCGGGGAGGGCAGCGTAGTCCGCCATTCCGCCGGTCTTGGCCCCGCCCATCACCCGGTCGCCCGGGGCAAAGCCGGCCCCTTCCGGTGCGCTGACCACTTCGCCCGCCAGTTCCAGCCCGAGCGTGAACGGCACCTCCGGCTTGAACTGGTATTCGCCCCGGGTCATCAGCAGGTCGGGATAGTTGAGCGAGCTGGCGTGTACGCGAACCAGCACGTCGCCAGGGCCGGGTTCGGGCACGGGCAGATCGCGCAGCGCGACGCCGGACAGGTCGGACGAGAGTTGCTCGACCCTGAGCGCCTCCATCTCCTTATCCGTCATTGCGAGCGGCGCAGCCGCGCGGCAATCCAGAGTTTGAGGTCGAAACGGCTCTGGATTGCCACGTCGCCTTCGGCTCCTCGCAATGACGATTGGCGGTGGTCAGAAATTGTCCTTCGCCGCGCGCAGGGCCGCAAAGGTTTCGTGCGGAGCAGCACCGCCCCAGCGCGCCTGCATATCGTCGTTGTCGGCCCGCAGGAACGGGTTGGTTGCCAGTTCGCGGGAAAGGGTGGTGGGCACCGTCCATTCGCCGTTGGCGCGCTTGCGGTCGATCTCGGCAGCGTACTCCTGCAGCGCTGCGTTGTCCGGATCGGCGTGGAGCGCGAACTTCGCGTTCGACTGGGTGTATTCGTGCGCGCAATAGAGCACGGTTTCGGGCGGAAACTGCCGGATCCGGTCAAGGCTGTCCCAGAACTGCTTCGGCTCGCCTTCGAACATCCGCCCGCAACCGAGTGCGAAAACTGCATCGCCGACGAAGGCGACACCGGCTTCGGGCAGATGGAATGCGACATGGCCGTTGGTGTGGCCGGATACGTCGATCACCTGCGCGGTGAAGCCGCCCAGAGTGACGGTGTCGCCATGGGCCACGACCCGGTCAGGCGCGGCGATTTTTTCGACTTCGGCGGGGGCAGTGACAGTGCAACCGGTGGCCGCCTTGATCGCCTCGTTCCCGCCTGCGTGATCGGGGTGCCAGTGCGTGTTCCAGATTTGCGTGATCCGCCAGCCCCTGGCCTCGGCTTCGCGCAAGTAGACCTCGGCATCGGGGGTATCGATGCAGGCGGTCTCGCCGCTGGCGGGATCGTGGATCAGGTATCCGTAGTTGTCGGACAGGCACGGGAACTGGTGGATCTGGAGCATGAGGTCACCTTAGCGCGATTTGTCGGGCGAGGGGAAGGTTTGGTTCACACGAAGACACGAAGATGTCTCGCTGCGCCGCAGGCGTTCAAAAATGCCGCTGCGGCTGCGGGGGCGGAGGTCTTGGTTTGTGAAGGGGCTTCGCCCAAAAGCCTGCCCTCTTCGTGTCTTCGTGTGAACAAAAAAGCCCGCCCGGATGGTTCCGGGCGGGCCTTTCTTGTCAGAGGTTCTACCCTCAGTCCTTCTTGGCCTTGAGCGCTTCGCCGAGGATGTCGCCGAGCGAGGCACCCGAATCGGACGAACCGAACTGGGCCACGGCTTCCTTTTCCTCGTGGATCTGGCGAGCCTTGATCGAGAAGTTCGGCTTCTTCGAACGGTCGAAGCCGATGACCATGGCGTCGACCTTGCTGCCGACCTGGAAGCGGTCGGGGCGCTGTTCGTCGCGGTCACGGCCGAGGTCGCTGCGCTTGATGAAGCCGGTCGCGCCGTCGTCGCCGACCTGCACTTCGAGGCCGCCGTCACGCACTTCGAGCACGGTGACGGTGACGACTTCGTTGCGCTTGAGCGAACCGCCGCCGGCCGCACCTTCAGCCGAAGGCGCACCCTTTTCGAGCTGCTTCATGCCGAGGCTGATGCGTTCCTTCTCGATGTCAACATCGAGCACCACGGCATCGACCTGCTCGCCCTTGCGGTGCAGCGCCAGCGCGTCCTCGCCCGACAGGCCCCACGCGATGTCCGACATGTGGACCATGCCGTCGACGTCGCCATCGAGGCCGATGAACAGGCCGAATTCGGTCGCGTTCTTGACTTCGCCGGTGACCTTGGTGCCGACCGGGTGCTTCTCGGCGAACTCTTCCCACGGGTTGCGCTGGGCCTGCTTGAGGCCGAGGCTGATGCGGCGCTTGTCGCTGTCCACTTCCAGCACCAGCACGTCGACTTCCTGCGAAGTGCTGACGATCTTGCCCGGG
>JAHDXX010000036.1:10006-12070 GCA_023384025.1 Sphingomonadaceae bacterium | reverse complement strand
TTCTTGGTCCACGACATTTCCGAGACGTGCACCAGGCCCTCGATGCCCGGCTCCAGCTCCACGAAGGCGCCGTATTCGGTGATGTTGGTGACAGTGCCGCTGAGCTTCGCACCGATCGGGTACTTTGCGCCGACGCCATCCCACGGATCGCTTTCGAGCTGCTTCATGCCCAGGCTGATGCGCTGGGTTTCCTCGTTGATGCGGACGATCTGGACCGTGACGGTCTGGCCGATCTCGATCACTGCGCTCGGGTGGTTGACCCGCTTGTAGCTCATGTCGGTGACGTGGAGCAGGCCGTCGATGCCGCCCAGGTCAACGAACGCACCGTAATCGGTGATGTTCTTGACCACACCGTCGATGATCTGGCCTTCGGCGAGCTTGTCGATCAGCTCGCTGCGCTGTTCGGCGCGGGTTTCTTCCAGCACCGCGCGGCGGCTGACGACGATGTTGCCGCGGCGGCGGTCCATCTTCAGCACCATGAACGGCTGCGGCACGTCCATCAGCGGGGCGACGTCGCGCACCGGGCGGATGTCGACCTGGCTGCCGGGCAGGAAAGCTACGGCACCGTCGAGGTCGACGGTGAAGCCGCCCTTGACGCGGCCGAAGATGCGGCCTTCGACGCGCTTGCCTTCGCCGAATTCGCTTTCGAGCTTGTCCCACGCGGCTTCGCGGCGGGCGCGGTCGCGGCTGAGCATGGCTTCGCCGTCAGCGTTCTCGACCCGGTCGACGAACACTTCGACTTCGCTGCCGACGGTCAGGGCCTGATCGTCGTCGCCACGCTGGAATTCCTTGAGGTCGATGCGGCCTTCGCTCTTCAGGCCTACGTCGATGATCGCAAAGCCGCCTTCGATGGCGGTGACAGTGCCCTTGACGACGCGGCCTTCGAAGCCGTCTTCGCCGGCGCCGCCGAGCTGTTCGTTGAGCATCGCCTCGAAATCGGCGCGCGTCGGGTTGGCTGTGGAAGCCATAATGGTGTGTCCTTCACATTTGCTACCGGCCACGGGTTCTACCCGGGTCTTTCTCCGCCTCCCGCACCATTGCGGGGCTAGCGGGGCAAGAGGGCCGACTTCTCCGCGAGCGCCGGATGCGCCTGCGAAGGTTCCGTCTATCCAGGGATGTCCGGGAACGGCGCGCGCCTAGGCGAAGGCGGGCGGGAAAGCAAGGGAAATGGGTGGGGAGGTACGCCTTGCGCGGCAGGCCGGAAGGGCGCATTCCCGGTGGCGGTCGCTTGGGGGAGGGGACTGGCTATGGAATCTGCGCGACCAATGGCGAGCGGCGAACGGATCGAGGCGATCGACGTTATCCGCGGTTTTGCCCTGTTCGGGGTGCTGTGGATGAACCTGTTCGAGCACCGCGGGCTCACCATGCCGTGGGATTCGCTCAACGACCTGCCGACCGCCAAGTGGGACTTCTGGATCGGCTTTGCCTCGCAATGGCTGATGCAGGGCAAGGCACAGGCGCTGTTCTCGCTGCTGTTCGGGTTCGGCTTTGCCAACATCATCGCCCGGCTGGAGGCGCGCGGGGCACCATCGCGGGTGTTCCTGCGCCGGATCGGAGTGCTGCTGTGCTTCGGCCTGGTCAATATCTTCATGCTGTGGATCGGTGACATCCTGACTGCTTACGCGGTGATGGGCTTCTTCCTCTACTTCACCCGCAACTGGCCGACCCGGCGGCTGATCCTGATCGGCCTGCCGGTGGCGGTGCTGGGTACCCCGGCAATCCAGCTGCTGACCCAGCTCCTGTGGGACGGCAAGATGTACTGGCTGACGCTTTGGGACGAGGGAGCGGAGATCCGTGCGAGCCTGTTCCTTGGCTCGGATTATCCTGCCTATGTCCGCGAGCTGTGGCGCTCGACCTGGGTCGAGTGGTGGACCACGCCGGCGGTGATCGCCTACCTTGCGCAGATTTTCGGGCGGTTCCTGCTCGGCAGCTGGATCTACCGGCAGGGCTGGCTCGGCAATGTGACCGCGCATGCCGACTTCTTCGCAGCCGTGGCGAAACGCGCACTGCCGGGCGGGCTCGTGCTGGCCGGGTTGTCGACCGCGATCATCTGGTTCGAGTTCG
>JAHDXX010000036.1:9686-9996 GCA_023384025.1 Sphingomonadaceae bacterium | reverse complement strand
CCGGGCTGGGCGGGGCGCTCGATCGAGCAGGTATCCGCGCTGGTGCTTGCCTGCGGTTATGGCGCGAGCATCGTGGTCCTGCACCTCGCCGGGCGGATGCGGGGACTGTTCTCCGGGTTCCAGGCGGTAGGGCGGATGGCGCTGACCAACTATATAGCGCAGAGCCTGTTTTACCTGTTTGCCATCTACGGCTTCGGGCTCGGGTTGATGCCGTGGCTCGGCGCGACGCTGAGCCTTGCGCTGGCGATTGCGTTCTTTGCGGTGCAGATGGGTTTCAGCCTGTGGTGGCTCGCCCGCTACCGCTTCGGCC
>JAHDXX010000036.1:0-9676 GCA_023384025.1 Sphingomonadaceae bacterium | reverse complement strand
TGGCTGTGGCGGACGCTGACTTATGGCGAGCGCCAGCCGATGCGCAAGGCGATGGTTCCCGCCTGAATTCAGCCGCGCTGCACTAATTCGACCGCCTCGATCGCGGCCTCGATCGCTTCCTCGCGGCCGAAGTGGGTGGTGTCGATCACCAGCGCACCCTCAGCTGCACGCAAGGGGGCGTCGGCGCGGTTGATGTCGCGCGCGTCGCGGCGGGCAATGTCGCGCTCGATCTCGTCGAGGGTAATGTCGAGCTCGCGCCCCTGCATTTCCAGCCAGCGGCGGCGGGCGCGGGCAGATACGCTGGCGGTGACGAACAGCTTCACGTCGGCATCGGGCGCGATAACCGTCCCGATATCGCGCCCGTCGAGCACTGCGCCGCCGGGCTGAGTGGCAAAGGCACGCTGGCGCTCGTACAAGGCCTGCCGCACGGCAGGGTGGATCGAGACCCGGCTGGCAAGCCCGCCGGTCTCCTCCGTCCGCAGTTCGGGGTCGTCGAGCAGGGTGTCAGGGAAGGCGCAGGCCGCAAGGGCATCGCCGGCATCGTCCGGATCGCCCCCGTTGATCGCTACCTGCCGTCCGACCGCGCGGTAGAGCAGCCCGGTGTCGAGATGTGGCAGGCCGAAATGCGCGGCGAGCGCCTTGGCAATCGTGCCCTTGCCCGAAGCAGTGGGACCGTCGACGGCGATGATCATGCGCTTGCTCCGTCCAGCAGTGCCATGAAATTGGGGAAGCTGGTCGCAATCGGGCCGGTGTCGTCGACTTCGACCCCGGTTTTCGATGCCAGACCCGCCACCGCCATACTCATCGCGATGCGGTGGTCGAGGTGGGTGGTGACCGGGCTGCCCGATTCCGTCGTTCCGGGCAGCGGATCGCCGCCGGTGCCGTGGATGGTCAGGCCGTCCGCGGTTTCCTCCACCCGCGCACCGGCGAGGGCGAGCGCGGCGGCCACGGCGGCGAGGCGGTCGCTTTCCTTGACCCGCAGTTCGTCGAGCCCGCTGGTGCGGGTGGTGCCCTGTGCCAGCGCGGCGGCGACGAACAGCACGGGAAATTCGTCAATCATGCTCGGCGCGATAGCCGGGTCGACGTCGATACCGGCGAGGGCGGAATGGCGCACCCGCAGGTCGGCCACCGGCTCGCCGCCAACCTCGCGGCGGTCGAGTTCCTCGATGCTGCCGCCCATCTGGCGCAAGACCTCGAACAGGCCGGCACGGGTCGGGTTGAGGCCGACGTTCTCGATCACCAGGTCGCTGCCTTCGACCAGCAGCGCGGCAACCACGAAGAACGCGGCGGAAGAGGGATCGCCCGGGACCTCGATGGTCTGTGGACGCAGGTCAGCCTCGCCGCGCACGCGGATCACGCGTTCGCCATTGACCTCCTCGACCTCCACCTCGGCGCCGAAGCCCCGCAACATCCGTTCGGAGTGGTCGCGGGTGGGGACCGGCTCGATCACCGTGGTGATCCCCGGCGTGTTGAGCCCGGCGAGCATCACCGCGCTTTTCACCTGTGCGCTGGCGACCGGCAGGCGGTATTCGATCGGCACGGCGGGGTGTGCGCCGCGCACCATCAGCGGCAGGGTGCCGCCCGGACTCGCCTCGAAACTCGCGCCCATCAGGCTGAGTGGCTCGATCACCCGGCCCATCGGGCGCTTCGACAGGCTGGCGTCGCCGATGAAAGTGGCACTGATGCCGTGGCTGGCGACGAGGCCCATCAGCAGGCGGGTCGATGTGCCCGAATTGCCCATGTCGAGCGCCTGTTCGGGCTGGAGCAGACCGCCCACGCCCACGCCAAGCACGCGCCATTCGTCGCCCTGCTTCTCCACTGTTGCCCCCATGGCGCGCATGGCGGCGGCCGTCGCGAGCACGTCTTCGCCTTCAAGCAGGCCGGTCACGCGGGTTTCGCCCACGGCGAGTGCGCCGAGCATGATCGAGCGGTGGCTGATCGACTTGTCGCCGGGCACCCGGATACGCCCGGTCAGCGGGCCTTGCGGCAGGAAACGGCGGGGAGAGGGGGCAGGATGTGCCAAGAGGCTGGACTTTCGTGAGCAATGGGGCCAGAGCGCCGCGGCTTTTGACAGCGGCATTGCCCTATGGCAAGGCGCGCCGCGCTCTTGCTTGAGGGCGATTCCGCTCCCATCAAGTATTCGGAATTTTCGCTTCGCCGGGCCCGGCGGGCAGCATACAAGGATTGACAATGGCCAAGCCAGAATGGGGAACCAAGCGTTCCTGCCCGAAGTGCGGCACGCGCTTCTACGATCTCGGCAACGAAGAGCCGGTGACCTGCATCGAATGCGGTGAGCAGTGGTCGCCGGAGCCGGTGCTCAAGTCGAAGCAGCCGATTCCCTTCGAGGAACTGGAGAAGAAGAAGGACGCCGAGCCCGATTCCGATCTGGCCGACGAGGATCTGGAAGACGTTGACGAGGAAGAAAACCGCCCTGACGCGGACGTCGACCTCGGCGATGACGACGACCTCGGCCTCGACACCGGCGGCGACAGCGATAACGACGATACGTGATTTAACGCTGCGCTAAGCGCAGACCTCCCGCCCCGGTCCTGAGCCTGTCGAAGGGCCACCCGGCCACCATAGCCTGATGGTATCATTGGTGGCCGGGTGGGGAGGCGGGGCGGGAGGTATGACCGTTCACGACAGTGAACAGCAATTAAGTTCAATTTCCCGCTTGCATTGCGGGGGCGCTCCCCATAAAGGGCGCGTCCTCGCCGCAAGGCGGGTCCGGCAGCCCCCCAGGGTGACCCGGAAATTGACTGGAACGGGGCCTTAGCTCAGCTGGGAGAGCGCCTGCATGGCATGCAGGAGGTCAGCGGTTCGATCCCGCTAGGCTCCACCAGTCATCTGATACATGCGGTGAAAACCGCAAGCCGGCCGACGAGTTTTCGTCCGCCGGCTGTTTTTGCGTTTTGACCGCTTGCCCGCGGCAAATGGAGTGACCGAGTCCATGTTCGACAGCCTGTCAGACCGCCTTGGCAGCGTCTTCGACAAGCTGCGCGGGCGCGGTGCGCTCAGCGAACAGGACGTGCGCGATGCCATGCGCGAAGTGCGTGTGGCGCTGCTCGAAGCCGATGTCGCGCTGCCGGTGGTCCGCCGCTTCATCGATGCGGTGACCGAGAAGGCGATCGGTTCGGAAGTCCTGAAATCGGTCACGCCCGGCCAGCAGGTCGTCAAGATCGTCAACGACGAGCTGGTCGAGATGCTCGGCGGCGAGCAGACCGAAGGCCTGCTGCTCGACGCCAAGCCGCCGGTGGTCATCATGATGGCCGGCCTGCAGGGCTCGGGCAAGACCACCACCACCGCCAAGCTGGCCAAGCTGATCCGCGAGAAGCACGGCAAGAAGGCGCTGATGGCCTCGCTCGACGTGAACCGTCCGGCAGCGCAGGAACAGCTCGCAGTGCTCGGCACCCAGACCGGCGTGGCGACCCTGCCGATCGTGGCCGGCCAGCAGCCGGTCGACATTGCCCGCCGGGCGATGGAATCGGCCCGCCTGCAGGCGTTCGACGTGCTGCTGCTCGACACCGCCGGCCGCTTGCATGTCGACGAAGCGCTGATGGCCGAGATGAAGGCCGTCGCCGGGGTGTCCGCGCCGACCGAAGTGCTGCTGGTGGTCGATTCGCTGACCGGGCAGGACGCGGTCAACGTCGCCAAGAGCTTCACCGACGAAGTGCCGCTGACCGGCGTGGTGCTGACCCGGATGGACGGCGACGCGCGCGGCGGTGCGGCGCTGTCGATGCGCTATGTCACCGGCAAGCCGATCAAGTTTGCCGGCACCGGGGAAAAGCTCGACGCGATCGAGGCGTTCCACCCGCGCCGGGTGGCCGACCGCATCCTCGGCATGGGCGATGTCGTCAGCCTGGTCGAAAAGGCCGCGGCGACGATCAAGGAAGAAGAGGCCGAAGCGCTCGCGCGCAAGATGGCCAAGGGCCAGTTCGACCTCGACGACCTGCGCATGCAGCTGCGCCAGATGCAGCAGATGGGCGGCCTCGGCATGCTCGCCGGCATGATGCCGGGGATGAAGAAGGCCAAGGCGGCGATGGCTGCCAGCGGCATGGACGACAAGGTGCTGGTGCACATGGACGCGATCATCGGCTCGATGACGCCCAAGGAGCGCGCCCGGCCTGAACTGCTCAATGCCAAGCGCAAGAAGCGCGTCGCGGCGGGCAGCGGCACGCAAGTGCAGGACGTGAACAAGGTGCTCAAGATGCACCAGGAAATGTCCCGCGCGATGAAACAGATCAGGAAGATGGGCGGGCTGAAGGGCCTTGGCGCGCTGTTCGGCAAGGGTGGCCTTGGCGCGGCCATGCCGGGGCTGGGCGGTGGTGCTCCCGGTGGGCTCCCGGGCCTCGGGAAAGGCGCCGGTGTCGACCCTACGACCTTGCCGTCCGATCTTCAGGACTTGCTCAAGAAAAAGTGATTTCAAACGTTTAGACTGGAAAGGTACAATACAATGGCAGTTGCAATCCGTCTCTCGCGCGGTGGCGCGAAGAAGCGTCCTTACTACCGCATCGTCGTGTCGGACACGCGCAGCCCGCGTGACGGCAAGTACCTCGAGCAGATCGGCACCTACAACCCGATGCTGCCGAAGGATTCGGGCGAGCGCGTGAAGCTCAACGAAGACCGCGCCCGCTACTGGATCGGCGTTGGCGCCAAGCCGACCGACCGCGTCCACCGCTTCCTCGACGCCGCCGGCGTGCTCGAGCGTGCGCCGCGCAACAACCCGAAGAAGGGTGAGCCGGGCGAAGCCGCCAAGGAACGCGCCGAGGAAAAGGCCGCCAAGCTGGCTGAAGCCGAAGAAGCCGCCAAGGCCGCTGCCGAAGCTCCGGCTGAAGAAGTCGTTGCTGAAGAAGCCGCTCCGGCTGAAGAAGCTCCGGCCGCTGAAGAAGCTGCCGCTGAAGAGCAGGCCGAAGGCTGAGCGTGTTCCCCCCCTCCCCTTCAGGGGAGGGGCCGGGGGTGGGGGATGTCAACGCATCCGCCACATCCGACCGCCCCCACCCCAACCCTTCCCCTGAACGGGAGGGGCTTGATCGCCCCGTTACCCTGGCCGCCATTGCTGGCGCGCACGGGGTGGCGGGCGAAGTCCGCCTGAAACTGTTCGGGGAGGGCGTCGAGACGTTCTCCCGCCACAAGAGTTTCAACGACGGGGCGCTGAAGCTCACCAAGGTGCGTCCGGACAACAAGGGCGGCGCGGTCGCCCGGTTCGAGGGCGTGTCCGATCGCAACGCGGCCGAGGCCCTGCGCGGCACCGTGCTCAGCGTACCCCGGTCTGCCCTGCCGCCGCTGGCAGAGGGCGAATTCTACCATTCCGACCTGCTCGACCTGCCCGCTGTCAGCGATGCGGGCGATCCGCTCGGCACGGTCTGCGCGGTCGAGAATTTCGGCGCGACCGATGTGGTCGAGATCGAACGGCCCGACGGGAAGCGCTTCATGGTCCCGCTGATCCCGGTCGCCGTGCCCGAATGGAATGCGGAAATGCTTGTCGTGAGCAAGGATTTCGCCGACAATTAGGCCAATGTCCGCAATCGCGACCGACCTGTGGCAACGCCTCGCCGCCTACGAGATCGGGCCGCCCGTCGCCAGCCTGACCTTCGCTGCCCGCCTCGCCCGCGAGAACCGCTGGAGCGCCGCCTTTACCGAGCGGGTGCTGCGCGAATACAAGCGCTTCTGCTACCTCGCGGTCATGGCCGGGCATGAGGTTACCCCGTCCGACGCGGTCGATCAGGCCTGGCACCTGCACCTGACCTACACCCGCGACTATTGGGAGCGGTTCTGCCCCGAAGTGCTGCGCATGCCGCTGCACCACGGGCCCACCGCCGGGGGGCACGTCGAGCGGACCCGCTATTACGACCAGTACGCGCTGACACTGAAAGCCTACGAGGAGCATTTCGGCGAAGCGCCCCCTGCGGACATCTGGGCTCCCGCCGCGCGCCGGTTCGGGGTCGATCCCTTGTCTTACCGTGTTAACCCGCGCGATGTATTGGTGCTGCGACGGCCAACCGTGATCGTTATTGTGGTCGCCGCAGCCATGCTGCTGATGGCAGGCGCGCTGGTGGTGGGAGGAAGCTGATGGAACTGTTCGGATCGTACACCGGATGGGATTTCCTGCTGCTCTACGGCGGCCTGCTGGTCGCGGCGGCAGTGGCGAGCCTGTGGATCCCTGGCTGGCTGCGGGCCGAGGGGCGGTTCTCTGGCGCGCTCGATCCGGAAGAGCTCGCGCTGCTGGCCGGGGGACGCAAGCGGCTGGCCCATTCGGCGCTGGCCGATCTCTACGCCGCCGGGGCGCTCACTCACGGCGGCACCGGCAAGCTGGCGGTCGCGCTGCATGATGTGCCCGCCGGTGTGGCAGGCAAGCAGATCCTGCGCGGTGGCGGTATCTTCGACCTGTCCGAAGCGCTCAAGCGCGTCGGGGACCGCGCCGATGATCTGGAAGAACGGCTGTCGGCGAAGGGGCTCCTGCTCGACAAGGGCGCACGCCTCGCGCTCAGGTTCCTGTCGGTGCTGCCGTTCCTCGTGCTGCTGGCGTTGGGCTGGTATCGTAAGGAGGCTGGGGAGGCGCTGGGCGAGCCGACCGGGTATCTCACCGGCCTGATGGTCGTCGCATTAGCGCTGGCGCTCTGGCGCTTTGCCACCCTTTCGCCGCTGACCCGCGCCGGCGAAGACGCGCTTGAGCGCCAGCGCGCGCGGAACGAGCGCCTGCGCAGCGCGCCGACCGGCAGCGAAGCGGGGCTGGCGGTGGCGCTGTTCGGCACCGGTGTGCTGGTCGGCACCCCGTTCGAGGCCGTCCACGCCCTGCGCCCGCAAGGCAGCGGCGATGCGGGCGGAAGCGGCGACAGCGGCGGCGACAGCGGCTGCGGCGGGGGTGGCTGCGGCGGGGGCGGCTGCGGCGGTTGCGGTGGCTGAGAGGCGCGGGTAAGCGCGCGCCATGACCTTCGCCGCCACCATCCTGACCCTCTATCCGGAGATGTTCCCCGGGCCGCTGGGTGTGTCGCTCGCGGGGCGGGCGCTGGAGCGGGGGGACTGGACCTGCGAGACCGTCCAGATCCGCGACTTCGCGACTGACAAGCACCGCACCGTTGACGATACGCCCGCAGGCGGCGGGGCAGGGATGGTGCTCAAGGCCGATGTGCTGGCGGCGGCTTTGGATAGCATCCTCCACGGGACGGGGAGGGGGACCAGCGAAGCTGGTGGAGGGGCACCCTCAGAAACTCCGACCGTGCCCCTCCACCATGCTACGCATGGTCCCCCTCCCCCGGTGGGGGAGGAATTGCCGATTCCCATCCTCGCCATGACCCCGCGCGGGAAGCCGATCACGCAGGAGCGTATCCGCCAGATCGCGTCCGGCCCCGGCGTCACCCTGATCTGCGGCCGGTTCGAGGGTTTCGACGAACGCCTGTTCGAGGCCCGACCAGACATCGAGCAAGTCAGCCTTGCAGACATCGTCCTCTCCGGCGGAGAGCCCGCCGCGCTGGCGATTCTCGACGCTTGCATTCGCCTGCTTCCCGGCGTAATGGGCGCGACCCTTAGCGGGGCAGAGGAATCGTTCGAGGACGGTTTGCTCGAGTACCCGCAATATACCCGGCCTCAGGAATGGGAAGGGCGCACGATCCCCGAAGTGCTGCGATCGGGGGATCATGCGAAGATCGCGGCGTGGCGCAAGGCACGCAGCGAATCTGACACTCGGTCACGCAGGCCAGACCTTTGGGAGCGTTACAGGAACGCTCGGGACTGACCTGCCTCTGGCGCGCGGCGAATGAAGAAGGACTTGGACCAGTGAACCTGATCCAGCAGATCGAAGCGGAAGAAATTGCCAAGGCTGGCAAGGACATTCCCGAGTTCCGTGCCGGCGACACCGTGCGTGTCGGCGTCAAGGTCAAGGAAGGCAACCGCGAGCGTGTGCAGAACTTCGAAGGCGTGGTGATCGCGCGTTCGAACCGCGGCATGGGCTCCAACTTCACCGTGCGCAAGATGAGCTTCGGCGAAGGCGTGGAACGCGTGTTCCCGCTCTACGCGCCGATCGTCGAGAGCATCACGGTGGTCCGCCGCGGCGTCGTGCGCCGGGCGAAGCTCTATTACCTGCGCGGCCGCACCGGCAAGCGCGCGCGCATCGCCGAACGGCGCGAAAACCGCACCGAAGGCTGATCGCCGAAGGCCGTGGTTTAGCTCGGTCGGGTCAAACCACATCCGTTCGTGCTGAGCTTGTCGAAGCACCGTTTTTTTCTTCCAGGCGCGGGAACCGCCGCATGAAGAAAGGCAATCCTTCGACAGGCTCAGGATGAACGGGCTCTTGTCTGGGCGATGACATCCAGGAAAACAGAAAGGGCGGCTTCGCGGGACCAGCGAAGCCGCCCTTTTCGTGTGCCTGGCCAATGGGACATGCGCCAGTTGTCGGGTCTCTGGCAACGTGGGGGTACCGGGTTCCGGCAGAGACCAACCGGGGGACCGGTTACCAATATGTAAGCACCGCGTTAGGACTTTCTAAAGCCGCTGGGTTAGGGTGGTCTTAACCATGCGGGTGATTGCGCGGGCGGGGCGGGTGGTCGGTTTTGGTGGGGTAGCTACAATGGGGTAGCGGATAAATGCTGCCATGCGGGTTGCGCCCCGTTGCGGACTTTGAAAAGCCCCTTTCACGCTTCCCAAATCCGGTCCTTCGGCTAGCTGAAAGAACAAAACCTTGGAGCGACAAGAAGATGAAGCATCATTTCGGGGACATGCTTGATCGCAGTGGAGGGCATTGGAACTTTGCCCCCAACGCTAAGCGATATGCGTTTCACATGCCGGAATGGACCAGCGAGCAAAGGCTGATCACCATCGCGACGATAAGTGGCGAAGACGTCAATTGGGAAATACTTCGCACTTTTCCCAACCTCGAGGAACTAACGCTTCACTCACCCAGCCACGAACAGATTGAATTTGTGTCAAATCTCTCGCGCTTGAAGCGACTACGCATTACTCACGCTCGACCAAAAAGTCTTGATTTCTTAGCTCGACTCCAAAATCTTGAGGAAATCATTTTAGAGTATGTGTCAGGATTCAGCGATTTGTTGCCCTTGAGCCAGCTATCGGGATTGAGGGCTTTGCACATCGAAAATGTGAGACGAGTTAGCGATTTTTCAGGTCTCTCCAATTCACCAAGGCTCGCATATTTGAGTATCGATGGAACCTTGGATTGGGCCCAACCTGTCGAGGATTTTGATTTTCTCGGTTCATTGGGAAGTCTCGAATACCTCCGAATAATGAATGTGCGTTCGCCAACGAATCCTCAGCCCCTGTCGTGTCTTACCGAGCTCAAGAACCTCTCGAAGATCACGATTGGGATGAGCGCATTTCCTCTTGAAGTGTTTGCATGGCTTGAAGCGAAAATTCCACATGTAGAGGGCGCAGTGAGGCAGCCGTTCGTCAAGTTCGGCGGAGAGGACCGCGCAATTGTCCCGCGGGACAATCGCTCTCGAATGACAAATGAAGAATTCAACAAATATCCAGATCTGTTTGTGGGTAAAGACGGAAAACGTTACCATCGGGTGCCGCTTCGAGCCGCTTTACTTGGAAAAGGGCAACGCTGTCCGTCTGCATCAAAAGAAGCTGTTGAAAGAATATGCGAAGCACACGCGAGGAAATACCAGCAATTGGTTCAGCAGTTCAGCAAAGATTGACATTCCTGTCCCCAATCTCCGCC
>JAHDXX010000327.1 GCA_023384025.1 Sphingomonadaceae bacterium | reverse complement strand
CATGGCGCCGAGCGCATCGTCTTGCGCCATGTCGGCGACATGCCCTTCGTCATGGACCCCGACATGGCCCGGCGCTTCCACAAGCGGTTCGCGGGCGAACTGGCGCTGTGGCAGGCGCAGGACAGCGCCCGTGGCAGCGAGGGCCACCTCGTCATCGCCGGCTCGTTCGCGCGCCGCCGACAGGGCACGTTCGACCTCATCGAGGTCGCGCTGATGCCGGTCACCGGCGAATGGATGCCCTACGAGACCAGCGATGAGCGCTATCTCATTGCCCGCGCCGTTGCCGACAAGCGGCGGTTCGTGAAGGGTCGTCAATCTCGATGCCGAGACGCCGATCGCGAGCCTGGTGCTCAAGGACACCGGCGAGCAGGCCACTGCGATTCACATCCATGACCGCGACCGCGAGGCAGGCGAACCGCTCGAAGCGCTGCTTGCGAGCGAGGGCGTATCCCACGTGTTCTGGAAAGAAGGCGAAGCCCTGCCCCAGCGCGCAGCCCGGCCACGCCGCAGCCCAGCGCCAAGGCAGGAGCAAGCGCTCACCTGAGGGAGGATCAGTCGAGCTTGTCGCAGGTCCACGGCGCGGATGCAGGTCGAAGCGGCGACCACCGCGCGGCGCGGCGCGAATTGCGGCAAGCCGCGCTTCGACCCGGGCGGGATCGACGATAACCTCGATGCGCTCGAGGCTGACGATGGTCCAGACCGCTTCGCCCGGATGTCCATCGATATGCACCGTCCAGGCCAGCGGCAGCTTGTCGGGATAGAGCCAGAGCAGGATCAAGGGCAGCGCCGCAAGGTTGGGCGCGCCATCCTCGTCGGCGATGACAAGCTGGCCCGCAACGTGATCGTAGCGGGCATTGAGCCCGAGCGGCATCGGGTGGCCGACGATCCCCAGGATTGTGTCGCGCGCCTGCGGGCCGAACAGGCCGTCGAGCTCGGGGCCGGGCTCAGCGGACGGATCGGTGGCAAGGTCATGGAGGAAGACGAGCACGGCGACGAAGCGCGCGGCTTCCTCGCGCGTGCAGGCAAACTCGAGCGTGAGCCGGACAGGAGGCATGGCAGATGTCCTCGGGAATTGGCCGCACGGCCCCCTGCCCCGCAACGCAAGGCGCGGGAGCGAACGGAACCGGCGATCAGAATGGAAAGGGATGCGGCGGCGCGGCCGGGCCAGCCGCCACTGGTCAGCAGCGCGTGCCGGTCAGGCGATGACCAGCGGCGGGACCGTGATCTCGGCGCGCGCCATCGCGCGCTTCAGCTCGCGCAGCCGCGTGAAGCTGTTGATCCAGGAGGGCGGGAAGAGGAGGTATTCATCCTCGCTCGCCGTGTAATCGCGCATGGGCTCCGATCCGTCGAAGACGACGATCTCGGGCAGGAATGCGCCCAAACATCCCCCCGACCAGCGGCGGAACACGAGGCCGTGCCGGACGCAGAAATCGTCGATCTGGGGAATCTGTCCCCCGTTGAGCTCGGTGCCGTAAAGCTCGAGCGGTTCGCCCGCGACGATCGCTGCCGGATCGAATGGCTCGCCGTCCCATTCGACGCGCAGGTCGTAGCTGTCGGCAAGCCCTGCGAAATCGGCAAGCGCCTCGCGCGGCATTGTGCCGCCGATGGTGATGTGAACTGGGGCTCTGTCGCCCATGGCCGGGTCCTTTCACGTTCGGTTGATCCGACCGTGATGACCCCCTCCCCTCCATTGACCGGTTCAGAACGGGCATGAAGCGACGTGCAGCATGTCCGGCATGCGGCGCCAGCCGCAGAACACGGTGCCCCAAAAGGTCAGTGCTGCGTGATGGGGGCCAGATGCATATCCGTGTCGAGCTTCAAGGCCTCGTGCCAGATCGCGGTCTTGAAAAAGTGCTCCTCGCGCTCGAACCCTTCGCCTGTGCGCACCTCTTCGAGCAGGCCCATCCAGTACAACGGGCGCAGCACATGAATGTGCAGGGCCGCCCTGGTGCGGATCGCGTCAAGCAGGCCATCCGACTTGTCGGGACCATAGAGCACTTCGCAAAAGCGATCCTTGCTCAATCCGCCCTGGGCCTCGACATTGATGATATTGAGGAAGATGTCCCAGTTACCAAAGGGCCGGTCGCCGAAGCGGGTGTAGCCGGTGTGGTCAGTCGCAAACAGGAACTGCCGGGCAAGCAGT
>JAHDXX010000326.1 GCA_023384025.1 Sphingomonadaceae bacterium | reverse complement strand
CAGCGGAGCGACAATGATAACGACTACGCCGATCCCCATGACCCACCATCCAATGGTGCTGTAGACTTCCACAGCCTTCTCGCGTGTCATCTCACCGCTTTCGCCACCTGTTGCACGACCAATGAGACCCGCGACGAAGTTGCCGCCAGCGGTGGCAAAGAACCATGCGCCCATGACGAAACTTGCCAGGTGCTTTGGCGAAAGCCGGTTCATAGCGCTCAGGCCAACCGGCGAGAGGCACAGCTCGCCAACCGTGTGTAGGAAATAGACAAGGAAAATGAAGATCACCGCGATCTTGGCGCCTTCGCCTGCAGTACTGTCGCCCCAAAGCAGCGATACGAAGCCGAGGCCAACGAAGATCAACCCGAATCCAAACTTCGCTGGCGCCGAGGGTTCGACCTTGTTGTTGCCAAGTGTTCGCCAGAGGCCGGTCATCAGCGGGGCAAGGATAACGATGAAGATTGGGTTGATTGACTGAAACAGGGATGTCGGAACTCCGCCCCGATCTACGAACCTGTCGGTAAACAGGGTCAGGGCACCGCCAGCCTGTTCGAAAAGACCCCAGAAAATTGGCTGGAACGCCAGCAGGAAAATAATGGCAAAGATCCGCTCACGGGGCTCTTTGTCCATCTTCATCGCCTCTAGGATCATATAGCCGATGAGCAGAACGCTGCACACCAGTAGTAGCGTGCCTACCACCGACTGATACTGAATTAGCAGCCACATGCATGCGACTGCCGCGAAGCCGATGCCATAAAGCGCGAATTCGCGGTTCTGGGGCAGACTGGCAGGAGGCTCGCCCCGACCCTTTAAGGCGGGTTTGCCCAAAGCAAAAATGATCAATCCAAGCACCATACCGATGCCGGCAAGACCGAAGCCGTAACCCCATCCGATTGTTTCGCCGAGGTAGCCCACGAGGATAGTGCCCAACGCAGCACCAACGTTGATGCCCATGTAGAAGATCGAATAGGCCCCGTCGCGGCGGTTATCCGTCAAGTTGTAGAGTTGGCCTACGATGACCGAGATGTTGGCCTTGAGAAATCCGGAACCGACAACGATGAAAGCCAGTGCCAACCAGAATACGTTGACGGCGGGGTCATTCTGAAACCCGCTGCCATCACCTTCTACGGCCATGAGCAAGTGACCGAACGCGAGCAGCAGACCGCCAAACAGCACTGCCTTGCGCTGACCCAAGTACCGATCGGCAAGATAGCCACCAATCACTGGGGTAATGTAGACCATGCTGGTATAGGCGCCATAGATCAGGTTCGCCTCACCGTCCCCGAACAGCCAATGCTTCGTAAGGTAGAGGATAAGCAGGGCTCGCATGCCGTAATAGGAAAAGCGCTCCCACATCTCGGCATAGAAAAGCACAAAAAGTCCGCGCGGATGGCCCACGACTTCCTCACTGCGCCGTGTTGCAATCACTGCACCTATTGTGAGTACAAGAAACAGTGCGACAGCAGCGATTGCCGCCACCCAGTCGCCCTCGTTCCAGAGTGACATGTCCTTCATCTGCATTGTCCCCGAACTGCGTGAGCCGCTTGTCCTCCGGCCCCTCCGAAGCGCGCACCCTAGCGCCAGATTCGTGCGTGTGAAGCTTTAGTTTCACGCGAAACCGGCAGCGGGCTGCGGTCCGTCGCCCTTGACGCGCCACGCTGTATTATGGCACTGATGCACCAATCCGGAGATCGCACCCGAGGAGCCCGCATGTCCCAGCAGAATCGCCCCGTCTATCTCAAGCTGCGCGACCAGATCGCTGCGGCGATCATCGAGGGTGAATATGCCGAGGGGCAGATGCTCCCGTCTGTCCGCGCCTATGCCGCCGAGCAGGGCGCCAATCCGTTGACTGTGGCGAAGGCCTACCAGCAGTTCCAGAACGACGGCCTCGTCGAGGTCCAGCGCGGGGTCGGCATGTATGTCGTGGCCGGGGCGGCCGACCGCCTGCGTGCTGCCGAGCGGACCCGGTTCGTGGAGCAGGAATGGCCGGAAATCCGCGCCCGGATGGAGCGGCTGGGGATCGATGCCGCAGAGCTCATGGCCCGGGTCTGACCGGCCTTTCTCTAGGGTCAGGACCCATTAACTGCGCCTTCGAGGTTTGAGTCAAAATGGCTCAGTGCAAGGCGGGAAGGCGCGGGAATATG
>JAHDXX010000325.1 GCA_023384025.1 Sphingomonadaceae bacterium | reverse complement strand
CGCTGTCGCACCCGCCGGGCCATGCGCAGGCCGACTTTGGCGAGGCGATGGTGGTGATCGGCGGCGTGGAGCAGAAGGCCCGCTTCTTCGTGCTCGACCTGCCGCACAGCGACGGCTGCTATGTGCGAGCCTATCCGGCGGCGGTGGCCGAGGCCTGGGTGGATGGCCACATCCATGCGTTCGCCTTCTTCGGCGCGGTGCCGCAATCGATCGTCTACGACAATGACCGCTGCCTTGTGGCGAAGATCCTGCCCGACGGGACACGCAAGCGTGCGGCACTGTTCAGTGGCTTCCTGTCCCACTACCTGATCCGGGATCGCTATGGCCGTCCGGGAAAGGGCAACGACAAGGGGAACGTCGAGGGGCTGGTCGGTTATGCCCGGCGCAACTTCATGGTGCCGATCCCGCGGTTTGCAACATGGGATGCGTTCAACGCCTGGCTGGAAGAGCAATGCCGCAAGCGTCAGCATGACAGGCTGCGCGGCGAGAGCGAGACGATCGGGGAACGGCTGCAGCGGGATCTTGCCGCCATGCGTCCATTGCCGGCGGCACCCTTCGATGCCTGCGACCAGGCCAGCGCCAAAGTGACGGCGCAGTCGCTGGTGCGCTACAAGACCAACGACTATTCGGTCCCGGTCGCCTACGGGCATCAGGATGTCTGGGTTCGCGGCTACGTCGACGCGGTGGTGATCGGCTGCCGCGGCGAGATCATCGCCCGCCATCCGCGGTGCTGGGAACGCGAAGACGTCGTCTTCGATCCGCTGCATTACCTGCCGCTGATCGAGCAGAAGATCAACGCGCTGGATCAGGCTGCTCCTCTCCAGGGCTGGGACTTGCCCGGCGAGTTCGCCACGCTGCGCCGCCTGATGGAGGCGAGGATGAACAAGCACGGCCGGCGCGAGTACGTGCAGGTTCTGCGGCTGCTGGAAAGCTTCGACCTCGCCGATCTGCATGCGGCGGTGAAGCAGGCCCTGCATCTCGGTGCGATCGGCTTCGATGCGGTCAAGCATCTGGTCCTGTGCCAGGTGGAGCGCCGGCCGCCGCGACTGGACCTGTCGATCTACCCATACCTGCCGAGGGCGAATGTCGAGACGACCTCGGTCAAGGCCTACATGCGCCTGCTCGGTAACGTTGAGGGGGAGGAAGCGGCATGAGCACCGAGGCCCCCGAGATCCTGCTTGCCCACTATCTCAAAACCTTGAAGCTGCCGACCTTCCAGCGCGAGTACCAGAAGCTGGCCCGGCAATGCGCCGCCGAGGGCGTCGATCATATCGGCTATCTGACCCGGCTTGCCGAACGGGAGATGATCGAGCGCGACCGCCGCAAGGTCGAACGCCGCATCAAGGCGGCGAAGTTCCCGGTCGTCAAAAGTCTCGACAGCTTCGACTTTGCCGCCATCCCGAAGCTCAACAAGATGCAGGTGCTGGAACTGGCGCGTTGCGAATGGATCGAGCGGCGCGAGAATGTCATCGCGCTCGGTCCCAGCGGCACGGGCAAGACTCATGTCGCCCTCGGGCTCGGCCTGGCCGCCTGCCAGAGGGGCCTGGCCGTCGGCTTCACGACCGCCGCCGCACTGGTCAGCGAGATGATGGAGGCGCGCGACGAGCGGCGGCTGTTACGCTTCCAGAAGCAGATGGCCGCCTACAAGCTCCTCATCATCGACGAGTTGGGCTTCGTGCCGCTCTCGAAGACCGGCGCGGAACTGCTGTTCGAGCTGATCTCGCAACGCTACGAGCGCGGCGCGACCCTGATCACCAGCAATCTGCCCTTTGACGAGTGGACGGAAACACTCGGGTCCGAGCGCCTGACCGGCGCGCTGCTCGACCGTATCACCCACCATGTCAACATCCTCGAGATGAACGGCGAAAGCTACCGTCTCGCCCAAAGCCGCGCCCGAAAGGCAGGCTGAAACCCTCACCAAAATCGCCGACGCCGCAAGCGGGAAACTCTGGTCGGGCTACGCCCTCCCGACGTTCCCCGCTTGCGCCGCCAAGTGGCCTACTTTTACGCCGCCGTGTGGCCGGATTTTGCTCCGCCGTTGACAGGCCAAGGAGCGCGCGGAGCGTGTCCGGATAGTGGCCGGGGCAACCTATGACCGGGGCGGCCAGGTTGCGCTTATCGTCCTGACAGTTTCCCACGCTGCGA
>JAHDXX010000324.1 GCA_023384025.1 Sphingomonadaceae bacterium | reverse complement strand
CGATGATCTTTTCGGGGATCAGGTAGCTCTGCGCCGCCGGCGGCGGGCCGATATGCACCGCCTCGTCCGCCATCCTGACGAACGGCGCACGCGCATCAGCGTCGGAATAGACCGCGACCGTGGCAATACCCATCCGCCGAGCAGTCTTGATCACCCGGCATGCAATTTCGCCACGGTTGGCAATGAGGATTTTCTTGAACATTAGGCGCCCTGTTCCTGATTTAATTTTCGGACAGCGGGAAGCTGGTCGAATTCACTGACTTGCTTTTGAGCAGCGATCATTTTTCCGACCGTGACGTCTTTCGGTCGATGCTCATATCTTTGCCACTGAGGCCGAACCATATTCTCAGGTCCGTTGAAAACAACTTCATAATTGCAGTCGTCCCAGTGGATTACGATCGCGATCAAATGAACTCTTGCGTGATCGCGATAGTCGCTTTCCCGAAATTGGAAGGTACCCTTCAGTCCTCGACCGGTCGCCTTGATTTGAACGGGTTTCTTCTCCGCGCATCGCGTATAACCATCGATGTGCTTTCCGGGGTCAAGGTCGAGGTCGAAGTGATCCGCGGCAATAGCTTCACCCAAATCTCCCACAAACTTGCCATCAAACGTAAATTCAAGGTTCTTCTGATTGTTGAGGATCCGATACGCGTAGGCATCGCAAAGTTCCTTGCGGGCCTCCACAATTCGTTTGACTGCAGGTGGCAACGGATACCTCACCCCACCGCCTCCAGCGCCTTGCACGCCCTCATCGGCTCCTCGCCCTTGAGCGCGGTCAGCCCCAGTTTGGCGAACAGTGCGGCGTCCTTGTCGTCGCCGGCGTTGACGGCGGTGAGGAGCTTGTCGCCGGTGAAGATCGAGTTCGCGCCGGCCATGAAGCACAGCGCCTGCGTCGCCTCGCTCATGCTCTCGCGCCCGGCGGACAGACGCACCATGCTCAGCGGCATAGTGATCCGCGCGACTGCGACGGTGCGTACGAACTCGATGTCGTCGATCTTGGCGAGCGGCGTATCGGCCAGCATGTCGCCCAGCACGGTGCCCTTGATCGGCACCAGCGCGTTGACCGGCACGCTCTCGGGATGCTGCGGCAGGGTGGCGAGCGTGTGGATGAAGCCGACCCGGTCCTCCCGCGTCTCGCCCATGCCGACGATCCCGCCGCTGCACACGTTGATGCCCGCCGCGCGGACATGGCTGAGCGTATCGAGCCGGTCGGCCATGGTGCGGGTGGAGATCACCCGCTCGTAATACTCCGGGCTGCTGTCGATATTGTGGTTGTAGTAGTCGAGCCCGGCCTCCGCGAGCATCTCGGCCTGCTGCGGCGTCAGCATCCCCAGCGTCATGCAAGTCTCCAGCCCCATGGCGGAAACGCCCTTCACGATCTCCACGATCGCAGGCATGTCGCGGTCCTTGGGATTGCGCCAGGCCGCGCCCATGCAGAACCGCTGGCTGCCCGCATCCTTGGCCTGCGCCGCGCGCTGGAGCACGGCCTGCACGTCCATCAGCTTGGTCGCCTCGACCCCGCTATCCGCCTTGACCGACTGCGAGCAATAGCCGCAATCCTCCGGGCACCCGCCGGTCTTGATGCTGAGCAGGGTGCAGAGCTGGACCTCGGCAGGCGGATGGTTCTCGCGGTGGACCGTGGCTGCGCGGTACAGCAGCTCGGTGAGGGGGAGGTTGAACAGGTCCGCGATTTCGGCGCGGGTCCAATCGGTGCGGGGGTGGGTCATCTGTTCACTTTCTTCAAGATTTCAAGAAACTCATCCTGAAGTGATTGCCAGTTGTCGCCGAAATGAGCTTCGCGATGGTGGTTGGGACAAAGTGCGATCACATTGCCTATTGTATCGCTCCCCTGCTCGGAAAGCTTAATGACGTGATGAGCTTCAAGATAAGGCTCGCCGCTTTGGGTACGGAACGTGCTGCATCCGCCATATTCGCATGTTCCATTTGCGCGATCTAAGACTCTTCTTCGAACCGCTGGGTCGCGAATATAGCTTCCTGACATCCGAAGCCGATATTCGGAAGAATTGTTGATCGCATCGCCCTCAATGATGTCATCAATCGCTGAAAATTGGCTTTCAAACGCGTGCGATATTCTCGCGCTACGCCAGTACGAACGTTTTTTGTTAAACGGAATAACACCGATAAGAGCGCAGTATCG
>JAHDXX010000323.1 GCA_023384025.1 Sphingomonadaceae bacterium | reverse complement strand
CGGACGAGGTCTGCACGCGGCTGACCTGCGGCTCGAGAATGCCGTCGGGCAATTCGCCGCGGACCTGGTCGATCGCCGCCTTCACTTCGTTGACCGCCTGGCCGATGTCGGTGCCGATCTCGAATTCGACGAAAGTGCCCGACCCGCCTTCGCGCGCAGTCGAGTTGATGTTCTTGACCCCTTCCACCCCGCGAATGGCCGATTCGACCCGCTGCGTGATCTGGTTCTCGATTTCCGACGGTGCTGCGCCGGGCTGGGCAATGTTGACCGAGACCGCCGGGAATTCGATGTCGGGGTCGTTCTGGACCTCCATGTCCGCGAAGCTCAGCATCCCGGCCAGCGACAAGCCGATGAACAGGATGATCGGGACGATCGGATTGCGGATCGACCAGGCCGAGATGTTACGGAAGTTCATGGTTCGTCAGCCCTTGGTCTTCGCCTGCGCGGGTTTGGCCAGGACCGGACGGATCGTTTCGCCCGGCGAGAGGAAACCACCGGCGCGGAGCACGACGCGCTCCTTGCCGGTCAGGCCCTTGGCGATGGCAATGCCGTCGTTGCTGACCATGCCGGTCTCGACCTTGCGCCGTTCCACCTTGTTGTCCTTGCCGACAACATAGACATAGCTCCCTGCGTCGTCCGACAGGATCGCGCTTTCCGGCAGGACCGGGGCTACCAGAGTGCCGCTGGCGATCGTGGCCGTGGCAAAGCCGCCCGGGCGCAGTTCAGGGGCATAGGACAGCGCGATCCGCGCCGTGCCCTGGCGCCGCTGGGCGTCGATTACCGGGGCGAGCTGCCACACCTGGCCGGTGAAATCGCGCTCGGTGCCGACCGGGCGGACCGTGGCCGAAACCCCGGTCGACAGCTGGCCGAGCTCCACTTCGCCGACTTCGGCGAGCATTTCCATCTCGCCGCCCTTGGCGATGGTGAACAGCGCGGGCGTGCCGCCGCTGACGGTCTGGCCGGGCTCGACATTGCGGGTGAGCAGCAGGCCGGAGGCAGGCGCGAGGATGTTGAGCCGGGCATTGCGCGCCTGAAGCTCGCGATACTGCGCTTCGGCGACCTTGACCCGCGCCGCTGCGGCATCGCGCGTTGCAGTCAGCCGGTCGACATCGGCCTTGGAGATGAAGCCACGCTCGACCAGTTGCAGGGCGCGGTCAAGGTTGGCCTGCGCCAGCCGCGCGTCGGAACGGGCGACCTCGATCTGGGCAGCCGAGCTCTGCGCCTGCTGGACCTGCACCGAGCGGTCGATTACTGCGAGAACCTGGCCCTGGCGGACCCATTGGCCCGCCTCGACCGGCACCGAGACCACCCGGCCGCCTTCACCGACCACGCCAACCGGCATCTCGCGCCGTGCCGCCAGCGTGCCGGTGGCAGTGATTTCGCCGGCAATCGTCGTCTGGCCCGGGGCCACCACGGTAATCGCCGGGCGCTGGGTCGCATCGTCACCTGCGCCGACAGCGCCGTTTTCGCCGCCCTTGGTCAGGAACCAGAACGCCAGCGCACCGGCAAACAGGATCGCGATGCCGATCCAGACCCACTTCTTGCGGGCACCGGCCGGGGCATCCTCGAACTGGCTCACATCGGGGCGATAGGCCTCCGCGACTTCGGAGCGGATCGTCGTTTCGTAATTCATCGCGCAGCGGTGCCCTGTGGTTGCCCAAGTGTATTATCGGTATAAATCACCGGTTGCAAGGCCTAGCCCGAGGTGTCGGGCGAGGCAATTGCGGCCTCGACAGGCGACTTCCCCGCCCGACAGCACGCAGAAACAAAAGCGACGGGCCCTCCCGCGAGGGAAGGCCCGCCCCGTATCGGCGTCAGCGCGATTCCGCGTTTAGCGGATGCGCTTGCGCTGGACCAGGTTGACGATGCCAAGCAGCACCACCGCGCCGACCACGGCGATCACCAGCCCGGTCAGCGAGAATTCCTGGACGCTGCCGCGCACACCGAACAGCGGCTCGGCCAGCGCGTTGCCGATGACCGAGCCGACACAGCCGACGACGATATTCCAGAAAATGCCCATCGAGGCATCGCGGTTCATGACCAGGCTGGCGAGCCAGCCGGCGACGCCACCCACGATCAATGCGATAATCCAACCCATAACAGCTTCCTCCTGTTTCCTGTGCGTTGCTTGCCGGTTGAACGACATCGCAACGGTTCGGTTCCCCGCT
>JAHDXX010000035.1:11869-17796 GCA_023384025.1 Sphingomonadaceae bacterium | reverse complement strand
AAGCCGGCTGCTGCTCCGAAGCCGGCGGCCCCGAAGGCCTGAACCACCCGGACATGGACGGGCCGGGCGCACGCCCGGCCCGCACCAACCCAACAGACGTCTTAGGATAGGATAGTTCCATGGCCATTTCGATGGGAGGAAGCGGCGGCGAAACGCCGATGTCCGACATCAACACCACGCCGCTGGTGGACGTCATGCTGGTGCTGCTGATCATCTTCCTGATCGCCATTCCTGTCGCCATCCAGCAGATCGAAACCCTCAAGGTGCCGATCATGGTGTCGAAGGAATCGGACAACAAGGTCGAGAACCTCTTGATCACGGTTTCCACCACTGACGAAGCCGGGCGCACTGCCCAGCTGCAGAGGTCCGGGTTTACCGGTGCCTCGCGGACCGGCGAGTGCCGGGTCTACATCAACAACACCACCCCGGTGACCAACGATGAGCTGTACGACCAGGCATTCGCCAAGCTCGACGCCATCGTGCAGCGCGCCGGCGGACCGGAAGCGCTGATGGCAGAACCCGAGATGATCCCGCAGGTTCATATCCGCGGCGACGTCAACGCCCCGTGGCGCTGCATCGCCGGTGCGATCTACAACGTGCAGGCAGCGGGCTACCCGACCGTCGGCTTCATCTCGACCCCGGTCGATCCGAGCGGTTCGTAAGAACCCGCCACCGACACAGCTTCAGGAGTAACTCACAATGGCAATGTCAGGCGGCAAGGACGATGGCAGCCCGATGATGGACATGAACACGACGCCGTTGATCGACGTCATGCTCGTGCTCCTCATCATGTTCATCATCACCATCCCGGTCGCGACCCATTCGGTCGATATCGACCTGCCGGTGCCCAACCCGAACCCTCCGCCGGAGAACATGATTGATCCGATCAAGAACAAGATCGTTCTGACCCCGGACAATCAGATCCTCTGGAACGGGACGGCGATCAGCGACAGCGAGCTGGTCCGCAACCTCGAAGCGACCAAGGGCATCCAGCCCGAGCCCGAACTGCAGTTCGAGCCGGAAGCCCAGGCCAGCTACGACCTGTCGGCCCGCGTGCTCAACATCATCAAGGTGTCGGGCGTGACCAAGTTCGGCTTCGTCGGCAACGAAAAGTACCGCGTCTTCGGCAAGTAAGACTGCCCAGACCGGATAACCCGATTGAAAGGGGGCGGAGCGATCCGCCCCCCTTTTTCGTTCGAGCAACCGGTAATCGGTAAAGCTTCAGGTTGCGCCAAAGCGCGTACCAGCTTTACCCCCTTTTACCTCCGACTCAGATATGGTATGTTATCTCATTCTTTGGGGAGAAATGCCATGAACCAGCCCGAACGCCCGATGGGCGAAATGAACACCACCCCGCTGATTGATGTCATGCTGGTGTTGCTGATCATGTTCGTGATCACCATCCCAGCCGCAACCCATTCCATCGACATCGACCTGCCAACCGATCGCTGCATCGAATGTCCGGCGCCTGACTCGGTGAAGAACCTCGTCGCCCTCGATGACGCCGACACCCTGCTGTGGAACGGGGAGCCGATAACACAGTCACAGCTGGCTACGCTGCTGAATCAGACCCTGACAATGCCGGTCGAGCCAGAGCTGCAGTTCCAGCCTTCTGCAAACGCCAGCTACGATGCCTCGGCCCGCGCGCTTGCCACAATCGAGGCATCGGGCGTGACCAGGTTCGGCTTCGTCGGCAACGAACGCTACCGCCAGTTCGCCAGCCGCTAGTCGCGCTCCGGCACGTCGACCCGCATCGCCTCCGCCGCGAGGCTCTCGGCCTCGAGCAGCAGTTCGTCATCGACCGCACCTTGCGGCACCGCCTCGCGCCCGATCATGGTCATGACCGGCACAGCAAGCGGACTGACCCGGTCGAGTTCGACATGAACCAACTGCCCCGAGGCCCGGTCGAGCAGGTCGGCAAGGCGGCCGACGTCGGTCAACCGTTCACGCGCATCGGCCCATGCAGCCTCCAGCAGGACGTGGTCAGGCTCATACTTGCGCAGGACATCATAGATCAGGTCGGTCGAGAAGGTCACCTGCCTGCCCGACTTCATCCTGCCGGGATGCTGCCGCTCGACCAGCCCGGAGATAACCGCAACCTCGCGGAAGGCGCGGCGCAGCAAGTGCGATTCGGTCACCCAGTCGATGAACTCATGGGACAGGATATCGGGTGACAGCAAGGGCGCGGGGTCTGCAACCTGCCGCAAGCCCCACACCGCCAGCGAATAGTCATTGGCGACGAACCCGCCAGGCAGCAGCCCGCGCTCCTCCATCCGCCGGGTGACCAACATGCCCAGGCTCTGGTTCGCGTTCCACCCTTCGAACGTATAGTACACGCTGTAGTGCTTGCCGTGGTGCGGGAAGCTCTCCACCAACAGTTCGCCCGGCCCGGGCAGGCGGCTGCGCCAGTCCTGCACTTCCAGCCATTCGCGCACATCATCGGGGAAGCGCGCCCACCCGGCGCGGTCGACCAGCATCTCGCGCACGCGTTCGGCAAGGTGCGTGGTGAGCGGCATACGCGCCCCGCCATAGGACGGGATGGTGGACGACTTCTTAGCCGCGCGGACGATCACGTCCATGTCGCGGACCTGCTCGACCTCGAGGCTCATGCCGGCGAAAAAGAACGTGTCCCCTGCCGAGAGCGAGGCGGCAAAGCGTTCCTCGACTCTCCCCAGGTGCCGACCGTTCCTGAACCGGACGGTGAGCATTTCGGAATCGACGATGATCCCGGCGTTCATCCGGTGCCGGGCGGCGTGCTCGGGATGGGTCAGGCGCCACACCCCTTGGCGGTCGCGGACAATCCGCTTGAACCGGTCATAGGCGCGCAAGGCATAGCCCCCATTGGCGACGAACCCGAGCACGCGGCTCCACACCGCCACGTCAAGCCAGGCATAGGCCAGGCTCGACCGCACTTCGGCCAGCAAGGCGGCTTCATCGAACGGCCCCGCACAGGCGCAGGCCATGACATGCTGGGCCAGCACGTCGAGCCCGCCGGGGCGGAACGGATCGCCATCACGCTGGCCTTCGTCAACCGCTTCGCGCGCGGCCATGGCCTCGAGGAACTCGAACCGGTTGCCGGGCACGAGGATCGCGCGGCTCGGCTGGTCGAGCCGGTGATTGGCCCGCCCGATCCGCTGGAGCAGGCGGCTCGATCCCTTGGGCGCGCCCATCTGGACCACGCAGTCGATATCACCCCAGTCGACGCCAAGGTCGAGGCTGGCGGTGGCGACCAGCGCGCGCAGCTCGCCCCGCGCCATCGCCCCTTCGACCTTGCGCCGTGCCTCGACGCTGAGCGAGCCGTGATGGATGCCGATCGGCAGGTTGTCGTCGTTCGCTTCCCACAGCAGCTGGAACACGAATTCGGCGAGGAAGCGGGTGTTGGTGAACACCAGCGTGGTCTTGTTGCGGCAGATTTCCTCGTAAAGCTGCGGGATTGCCCAGCGCCCGGCGTGGCCGCCCCATGGCACCCGCTCTTCCTCGGGCAGCAAGATCTCGACCTGTGGCGGCGCGCCCGGTTCTCCTTCGACCAAGGCAACCGCATCGATGTGACCCCACGGGGCCAGCCAGGCGCGATAGGCATCCGGGTCGGACACGGCGGCCGACAGTGCCGCGCGCTGCATCTGCGGCGCGAGCCCCTGCAACCGTGACAGCGCCAGTGCCAGCAGGTCGCCGCGCTTGCCGGTGACGAAGGCATGGACCTCGTCGATCACTACCCGCCTGAGCCCGGCGAACAGGTCGGCACTTTCAGGGTAGCTCAGCAGCAACGAGAGCGATTCAGGCGTGGTCAGCAAGACATGGGGCGGCTTGACCCGCTGGCGCTTCTTGCGGTCGGCAGGGGTGTCACCGCTGCGGGTCTCGATCCGGATCGGCAGCCCAAGCTCGCTGACCGGGGTGAGCAGGTTGCGCTGCACGTCATGCGCCAGCGCCTTCAAGGGCGAGACATAGAGCGTGTGCAGCCCCTCGGGCGGCAGCGCGCCGTCGAGCCGCGAAGGGCAGAAAGCGGCGAGTGTCGGCAGGAAACCCGCCAGCGTCTTGCCGGCGCCAGTGTCCGCCACCAGCAAGGCATGCTGCCCCGCATCGCTCGCGCCCAGCATCTCCGCCTGGTGCCGCCGCACGCGCCAGCCGCGCCCGGCAAACCATGCGGCGAGTTCATGGGGGATGGCAGGGCCGGTCATCGCCTGCGGAGATGGGCCACCCGGCCCGCCCCCGCAAGCTACATGATCCGCAGCAGTTCGAGCGGAGCATCGTCGGGGCGCGACAGCAGGGTGTCGATCAGCGCGATCCGTACAGCGCACAAGTCCTGCGTTTCCTCGCCTTTCAGCACCGCGTTGATCCGGTCGACCGACAAGCCGGTGCGCTGGACGACCCCGGGCCCGACCCAGCCCGGCAGCGGCAGTGACTTGTCCCCGCTTACAGTCCATACGGTGTCGAGGAGCTTCGCCTGCGCCAGCCGCCAGATGAGCGCGCGCTCCTTTTCGCGGACATCCTCCGGGCTCACTGCCCCTTCCGGCAGTCGGGCAGTCTTGAGCAGGGCTGCGCACGCCGGCGTGCCGGCCTCGCGCGCCACTCCGAACAGGTCGCGCCGCACCGCGAGGATGGCCAGGAGGTCGTCTTTCGGTGCATCCTCCCGCGCCAGTGCCGCCAGTTCGCGCATCCGGACCACCACGGCCTGCTCAACCTTGGCTACGCTGTCGCCGTTTGCGGCGTCGAATTCGATGGAAGCGTAGATCACGTCGGCCAGCTTCGGATCGGCGGCCTGTACCTCTGCCATCGTTCGCCCGGGACCGAAGGCTTCAGCCACCACCTGGTCGAGTTTCTCCTGCGGCAGGTCGTTGTTGTCGTCGCCGACAGTCCGGCCACAGAACGCCAGCAGCTGGATCACCACGATGAAGATGAACACCCGCTGCAGTATCCACGCGATCCAGCTCGGCGCGGGCTTCTCCCATGAGGCAACGCGCTCGTGATCGAGATAGCTCTCGACCTCGGGGTAGCGGGTGCGGATCCCGCCGAGCAGGTTCTCGATCCCCTCGCGCTTGATCCGGAACCGGTCAAAGAAGCCGCGCTTGCCCGGCCGCTTGAGCTCTTCCCAGTATGTGTGGAACGGATGGTCTGGCTGCTCGACCTTTGTCACGAAACGCAGGCCGCGGATACGCGGGTTGAGGAACTGGAGCGCGGGCCTTTCACCAATCTCGCCCGACTGCGCGACCCAGTCGAAGGCCTGCGCCGCTTGTTCCACCAGCGGGCCGGAGCGCGGCCAGCTTTCTGCCAGCACTTCGCCAAGCCAGTGCTCGACCGCCTGCTCGCGCCCGAGATCGCTGCCCTTCGCATCGGCCAGCAGTTCGGTCAGCGCGGCCTGTGCCGCTTCGTTCTCCTCGTGGGTAAAGGCTTCCTCGGAATAGGCCCCTTGCGGATAGAGCAGCCGCGCCAGCCGCCGGTCAGGCGCATCCTCGGACAGCTGCTCCTCGAAATGCGCTACCCGCATATCGGGATCAGCGAAGTCGCCGGTGCCATAGCCGAAGTCATTATCCCACGCATTGGCGAGGCCGGCATCACCGCCCTGCCACTGGCCGATATCGACCCATTCGCCCGGCTCGCTTTCAGCTTCCCCGGCAGGGCCAAGGTCGTCCAGCACGTCGGGCTCGGCATCCATCAGCGGGTCATCGAGCGGTTCCTGCGCAGCGTAATCCGCATCGCGCAAGGCCTGATCGCGCGCCGAACGGAGCGCGGAGTAGCCCTGGATATCGGCATCGACATCCATTGCCTTCAGCCGGAATGCATAGGCGCTGCGGATCGCCGCCTTGTCTGCCGTGCGGTCGATCCCGAGCACGTCCCATGGCCAGTGCCTCCGCGCCATCAGCGAGCCTCCCCTTGCACGATCACAGCGGCGGGTTTTCCTCGAGCCGGTCGAGCGCGGCGATCAGCTGCTC
>JAHDXX010000035.1:0-11859 GCA_023384025.1 Sphingomonadaceae bacterium | reverse complement strand
TGTCCTGCTTGTCGAGCGCGCCCTGGAAATCGGTGATCCATTCGCCGATCGCCTGCCGCACATGCCCGGTGAAGCTTTCGTAGCAGCGCCCGGCCCTTGCCAGCGCGGCAACGTTCTCCGCTTCGTCACGCGGATGGACCTTGAGCTTTTCCAGCATCTTGCGGCTGGCTTCGATATCCTTGCTCGAGCGGCCGTCTTCCTCGTCGACAATGACCAGGTTCTTGGCAAGGCCCGTTTCCGGCACCGTCACGTCGACTTCCAGCAGGCCGCTGGTGTCATAGGTAAAGCGCACCTCGATCCCGATCTGGCCAGCCGGCTTGGGCGGCACCGCGATGCGGGTGGTGCCCAGTTTCACGTTCTGGGCCACGTCGCGCGCCTCGCCCTGGTAGACGTTGAATTCGACCTCGCGCTGGTTGTCGCGGATGGTGGAGAACCATTCCATCCGGCTGACCGGCACGGGGGTATTGCGTTCGATGATCGGGGCGAAGATCCCGGTCTGGAGATTGCCGAACCGGTCATGCGTCGAGGTATCGACCCCGAGCGTGAACGGCGCGACATCGGTGATCCGAATCTCGTCCAGCCCGCCATCCCTGGCCAGCAGCCCCGCCTGCACTGCCGCGCCCAGCGCCACCGCGTGATCCGGGTGGACCGAGTGGTTGGGGAACCGCCCGAACATCCGGGTCAGCGCCTTGCGCACCACCGGCATCCGGGTCGCCCCGCCGACCAGCACGATTTCCGACAGGCCTTTCAGGTCAATCCCGCTGTCGCGCAGCGAGCGGATCACCGGATCGCGCAGCCGCTTGATCAGTCCCTGCGCCGCCTCTTCGAATTCCTCGCCGGTGACATTGGCGACAAACCGCGTGTCGTCGACAGTGACCGCGAACTCGGCCTCGGCATGGTCAGAAAGCGCCCGCCGCGCCCGTTCCGCCGCCAGCGACAGCAAGGCCGTGCGCCGGTCGGGCGACAAGCCGCCCAGGGCTGCGGCGGCATCCTGACCCAGGCGCGGCTCCATCAACTGGACCATGACCTGGTTGAAATCGTCGCCGCCCAGCCGGTTATCGCCGGCCGAGGCGCGGACCTCGACAATCCCGTCGAACATCTCGACGATCGACACATCGAACGTGCCCCCGCCAAGGTCGAACACCAGGAATGGCTCGCGATCCCCACGGTCCTGCAAGCCATAGGCGAGCGCGGCCGCGGTCGGCTCGTTGATCAGGCGGCGCACGTTCAGCCCGGCGATCTCGCCCGCGCGGCGGGTAGCGCGGCGCTGCTTCTCGTTGAAATAGGCCGGCACGGTGATGACCGCTTCAGTGGGCCGCTCGCCCAGTGCCTGCTCCACATCCTCGACCAGCGAAGTCAGGATGACGGCAGACAGTTCCTCGGCGGAAAAGCTGCGCTTGCCCAGCTTCACCGTCGCCTCGGTGCCCATCATCCGCTTGAAGCTGGTGACGGTTTCCTCCGGATGGGTCGCCATCCGGTCGAGCGCGGCGACCCCGCTCCACACCTGACCTGACCGGTCAATCGACACTGCCGACGGAGTCAGCAGCTCGCCCAGCGCATTGGGCACGAGCTGCGAGCGTTCCTCACGCCATACCGCGACGGCACTGTTGGTGGTGCCGAGATCGATTCCGATCAACATGTCCTTGAGAAAACCCCTTTTGCGACTTGCCACTCCATAGCAAGCCGCACGGGGGTTTCCAGCGATTCAACCCGGATTACCAGGCCTCTTCGACAGCTTCATCCCGTGGCTGAGCAGCGCGCGCCTTGAGCTCGCTGACCGGCACGCCCAGCAGCCGGGCAAGGCGGGTCAGCTCGCCGTCGTCAAGGTCGGCCGGCGTGCGGGCAGAGGGCAGGTGCGCGGTCTTGGCCTGCATTTCCTCGATCATGCCGGGCATCATCTCGAACATGGCCGGCATCATCTCGTTCATCGCCGCCATGACCTGCGGATCGGCATAGATCAGCATCGATTCGCTGGCGTAGCGCGCCCCGACGGGCGTAGCGAAGAACTGCTGGAGTTCGGCCAGTTCGCTGGCAGAGAAACGGGTGGCAAAGGCGCGCGCCAGCCCGGCGCGGTAGGACGGCTCGATCCGGTCCATCAGGCGCGAAACCATGTCGACCGAAACCTGCCCGGTGATACGGTTGCGCTCTTCGAAGGCGGGATCGACGATCGCGGCAATCTCGCCCAGCTTGGCATCACCGATCGCGGCCAGCGACGCTTCGTCGAGACCGCTGATCCGGGCGATATCGGCCAGCGGCAGCTGCCCGATCTGGCTCATGATCCCGTCCATCATCGGACCCATCATCTGGTCCATCATCTTGCGATAGGTGCCCGGCGGAAACAGCTGCCCCACCACGGCCTCGGCCTGCGGCAGGCGCGCTTCCTGCTCGGGCGAGAGCGGCTCGGCCTTGAACACGTCGCCCAAGGCGGAGGCAAGACCGGAGAAGTCAGGCGCCGTTTCCTGTGCCAGCGCCGGTTGGGCAAAGGCGAGGGCGGCGGCCCCCACCAGCAGTGCGACCCGTTTCATTGCCATTCCTCCTTCAATGTCCCGCCTGCGGCCCGCGCTCGAGCCCGCTGGCAGCCAGTTGTCCGTCAATCTGCTCCATCAGCCGGGCGAGGCCTGCCTCGCTGTCACTCTCTGCCCGGGCAACCAGTACGTCCTGGGTATTCGAGGCCCGCAGCAGCCACCAGCCGTCGTCGGTGGTCACCCGCACCCCGTCGGTATCGTCGACCGTGGCGGGGCTTGCGGCAAGGCGCGCCTTGACTTCGTCGATCACTGCGAACTTGCGGCTCTCGTCGACCTGGAAGCGCAGCTCCGGGGTGTTGATCATCGCCGGCATGGCGCCGCGCAGTTCGGTCACCGACCGGCCCAGCCGCGCCGCCGCCGCAATCAGCCGCATCCCGGCATAGAGCGCGTCGTCATAACCGTAGTACGTATCCGCAAAGAACACGTGCCCGCTCATCTCGCCCGCCAGCGGCGAGCCAGTCTGCTTCATTTTGGACTTAATCAGCGAGTGGCCGGTCTTCCACATCAGCGGCTGGCCGCCGTGCGCCGCGACATGATCGAACAGCGCGCGGCTCGCCTTCACATCGGCGATCACCGTCGCACCGGGATGGCGGGCCAGCAAATCCTCGGCGTAGATCATCAGCAACTGGTCGCCCCAGATCACCCGCCCCTCGCCGTCGATCGCACCGATGCGGTCGCCATCCCCGTCGAAAGCCACCCCGAAGTCGAGCTTCTTGTCCGCGACCAGCGCGCGCAAGTCCGCAAGGTTCTCTTCGACCGTCGGATCGGGGTGGTGATTGGGGAAATGGCCGTCGACTTCAGTGAACAGCAGGTGATGCTCGCCCGGCAGGCGGGCGGCGAGCAGTTCGAGCGCGGGACCGGCGGCGCCATTGCCTGCATCCCACCCGATCCGCAGCGCAGCGAGCGCATTGCGGTCAAGCCCGGCGAGTGGCTCGAGCAGCCGTCCGACATATTCGTCGAGCACGGCCCGTTCGATGGCGGTTCCGGAACCATTGTCCCAGTCTCCGGCCGCAGCCATGGCCCCCAGCGTCTGGATATCCGCGCCGAAGAACGGACGCCCCTGGAATACCATCTTGAAGCCGTTGTAATTGGCGGGATTATGGCTGCCGGTTATCTGGATGCCGCCATGCACGTCTTCGGCTGACGCCTCGGCATAATACAGCATCGGGGTCGGCCCCAGGCCGATCCGCACGACATCGCAGCCACTGGCCGTCAATCCTTCGACCAGGGCGTGTTCGAGCATGGGTGAGCTGACGCGGCCATCGTAACCGACGGCAACGCGGTTGCCCCCGGCCCGGCGCAGCAGGGTGGCAAATCCGCGCCCGATCGCGCGGGCATCTTCCGCGCCAAGGGTTTCGCCAATGATGCCGCGAATGTCGTATTCGCGCAGAACGGTCGGGTGAAAAGTGTGTTTCATGTCAGCGCCCTTACGGCTGGTAAGGCAGTTCGTCGAGCAGCAGATCGCGGGCGGCGTTCGCCTCGTGCACCTGCTCGCTGGTACCGCCCCGGTCCGGGTGGACCATGGCAACCAGCCGCTTGTGCGCCGCAAGGATTTCATCCCGGTTGGCGCCCGCATCGATACCCAGCAGCTTGCGCGCGCGGAACAGCGCCTGCTGCCGGGTCGTTTGCGGGCGGAGATAGTCCCACGGCCATTTGCCCAGGGCCCAGCGGCACACCACCGATGCCAACACCAGCAGGACCAGCAGGCGAGTCATGCCAGCGCAAGCTCCGGTGCGCGGCGGACGGTCTCCGGCAGGCGTAGCCCCTGCACCAGCCCGCGCAGCTCCTGCCGCGCGACCAGATGGCTGGTGCCGAGTTCGCCCAGGTGCCCCTTGTCGAGCAAGGTCAGGCCGGAAGGGAACAGCTCACGGTAGATCACTCGCTCCGACAGGCCGCTGGCGACGCGAAATCCGGCCCGCTTGCTCAGCTCGGTCAGCGCCTTTTCGATGCGGAGCATGTTGCGCGCCTCGACGTGGCCGGTGCGGTTGCGCACCACCACCCAGTCGATTTCCTGCCGCCGCTCCAGCGCGCGCTTCTTGCGCGTTTCCCAGATCAGCTCGGCATAGAAGCTCAGCCGCCGGACCTTGAAGGTTTCGGCATCGACCTGGCCGATCAGGTCGAAGTCGACAAAACTGTCGTTGAGCGGGGTAACCAGCGTGTCGGCCTCGACCGCGGCATGACGGGCGAATTCGTCATCACGGCCGGGCGTGTCGACGATGATGAAGTCGGCATCTTCGCTCAGTTCAGCAAGCTGTGCGTCAAGCTGCTCGAGGGTGTCGCCGCGAAAAACCTCGCACCGCGCGTTCGGCAAATCGATTCCGCGCCGCTCGGCGGTTTCCGTGCGGTTCTCGAAGTAACGGTGCATGGTCCGCTGGCGCGGGTCGAGGTCGAGCGCAGCGACGCGCGCTCCGCGATAGGCCAGCGCCACCGCGACATGCACCGCGGTGGTCGACTTGCCGGTGCCGCCCTTCTCGTTGGCAAACACGACGCGGTGCGGACGGGGGCTCGACAAGGACACTGACCTTCCTGCTGGTTGATAGCGCGGGGCCGGTGTGCAACAGCGCCCCGCCAGCGTTCTATCCGAGGGGCCGAATCCGTGCAAACCGTCTCCCGCCTCGATATGTTGAGAACCGCCGTTGCCGACCTGCGGCGCGGGGGCGCGCGCCTTGCGCTGGTGCCGACCATGGGCGCGCTTCACGAAGGCCACCTGACCCTGGTGCGCGAAGCCAAGAAGCGGGCCGAGCGTGTGGTGGTATCGATCTTCGTCAATCCGACCCAGTTCGGCCCCAACGAAGATCTCGACGCCTATCCCCGCGTCCTCGACGAGGACCAGCGCCTGCTCAGGGCCGAAGGGGTCGACCTGCTGTGGGCGCCGACCGTGGGCGAGATGTACCCGGAAGGCTTCGCCAGTTCGATCAGCGTGCGCGCGGTGGCGATGCATTTCTGCGGCGAGGCGCGCCCCGGCCACTTCGACGGGGTCGCGACAGTAGTGTGCAAGCTGTTCAACCAGGTCCTGCCCGACTTCGCTTTCTTCGGCGAGAAGGACTGGCAGCAGCTGGCCGTGATCCGGCAGATGGCGCGCGACCTCAATCTGGGGGCGCCGGTGGCCGATGCCATCTTCGGCGTCGGGATCGTGCGCGAACCGGATGGCCTCGCGATGTCGAGCCGCAATCGTTACCTTTCGGCACAAGAGCGGGCAGCGGCGGCCACATTGCCGCGCGCCATGCGACAAGCCATCGCGCGGATCGAGCAGGGCGAACCTGCCGGCCCTGCGCTCGACGCGCTCAAAGCGGCCCTGACCGGTGCAGGCTTCCACCAGATCGACTACGCCGGCCTTGCCGACGCGATCTCGCTCAAGCCGGTCGACGCGCTTGGCGACCGGCCGGTTCGGTTGCTGGTCGCGGCGCGAATTGGGCAGACCCGGCTGATCGACAACATGCCGCTGGCCACGCCACCTTCACGCGAAGATTAACCAATCCCCCGATCGGGGGACATGCACCGTTCATGTGCCGTGACTAAAGGGCGCCGCGCGGAGAGTGCGCTGACGCGCTCTTCGGGTCGCACGGGGCCGGGCATGGCTTTCACCGAAGTGTCATGTCCGGCCTTTCCGGTTCCTGGATCTGTTCCATTTGCGTGGAACCGGCACCAGCGAAACTGAAACAGGATCTAGGCACGCACCGGATACCCTGCCCAGCCCTTGGTGGTGCGGATGACGAAGCTCGACCGCATCGAGGATACCCCCGGCAGGCGCGACAGGCAGGCGCGGTGGATCTGGTCGAAATGCTCCAGGTCGCGTGCCGCCACCCGCAGCAGATAGTCCGCCGCGCCCGACATCAGGCGGCATTCGAGAATATCATCGAACCCGGCCGCCGCCTGTTCGAACCGCCCCATCGATTCCTCGCTCTGGCTGTTCAAGGTGATCTCGACATAGGCCTGGAGCTTGAGGCCAAGCGCCTGCGGATCGAGCCGCGCGGCATAACCGGCAATCACCCCCTGTTCCTCCAGTGCCTTGATCCGGCGGTGACAGGCCGAACTGGAGACACCCACGACCTCGGCAAGCTCGGCGATGGAACGGGTCGAGTCCGCCTGAAGCAGGGCCAGAATCCGGTTATCGATCCTATCCACGGGAAATTCTTTCACATTTGATGGGCAATGAAGGATATCATCCCGATACTTTGGAGAGCAAGCCCCGTCTTCGGCAGGACTTGCCGCTCCGGCTCGGTTATTCTCCCGCGATCAGATCCCGAGGGAGAGCAGAGATGCGTGTCGGCACCGTCAAGGAAATCAAGAACCACGAATACCGCGTCGGCCTGACGCCCGAGAGCGTACGCGAACTGGCGATCAATGGCCACGAAGTCTGGGTCGAAACCGGTGCCGGACTCGGCATCGGGGTCAACGACGCCGCCTACGAGGCAGCCGGGGCCAGCATCCGTGCAACCGCCGCCGAGATCTTCGCCGAGTGCGAGATGGTGGTGAAGGTCAAGGAGCCGCAGGCAGGCGAACGCGCCATGCTGCGCAAGGGTCAGGTGCTCTACACCTACCTCCACCTCGCGCCCGATCCTGAACAGACCGCCGATCTGGTCAAATCGGGCGTCACCGCGATTGCCTACGAGACCGTCACCGGTCCTGGCAATTCGCTGCCCTTGCTCAAGCCGATGAGCCAGGTCGCAGGGCGGATGAGCATCCAGGCCGGGGCGACCGCGCTGGAAAAGGCGCATGGCGGGCGCGGCGTGCTGCTCGGCGGCGTTCCCGGCGTGATGCCGGGCAAGGTCGTGGTGATCGGCGGCGGCGTGGTCGGATGGAACGCGGCGCAGATGGCGGTCGGCCTCGGTGCTGACGTGACCATCCTCGACCGCGATCCCGAGCAGCTCGAACGGCTGGGAATGTATTTCGAGAGCCGCGCCAAGACCCGCTTCTCCAACAGCGCCAACATCGCCGATTCGATTGCCGAAGCCGACCTGGTGATCGGGGCAGTGCTGGTGCCGGGTGCGGCCGCGCCCAAGCTGGTCACCCGCGCAATGCTGTCGACCATGAAGCCCGGCGCAGTGCTGGTCGACGTGGCGATCGACCAGGGCGGCTGCTTCGAAACCAGCCATGCGACCACCCATGCCGAACCGACTTATGTGGTCGACGGGATCGTCCACTACTGCGTCGCCAACATGCCCGGCGCGGTCGCGCGGACCAGCACTTACGCGCTCAACAACGTCACCCTGCCGCACGCGCTGCGGATCGCCAACATGGGGTGGAAGGCGGCGCTGAAAGCCAATCCGCACCTTGCGGCGGGCCTGAACGTTCACGAAGGCCAGATCACCTACGAAGCGGTCGCGCGCGATCTCGGCTACGATTACGTGCCGGTGGAGCAGGTGCTGGGGTAGGCCCTAGTCCACCGCCGCGATCAGTTCGGCGAGCTTGCCGAAGATCTCGTCGATGTGGCTCTTCTCCAGGATCAGCGGCGGTGACAGGGCGATGATGTCGCCTGTCACCCGGATCAGCAGCCCGGAATCGAATGCGCGGTGGAACACTTCCATCGCGCGTTTGGTCGGCGCGCCCGGGCGCGGTTCGAGCTCGATCCCGCCGATCAGGCCGACGTTGCGGCAGTCGATCACGTGGCGCGTGCCCTTGAGCGAGTGGACTGCGTCGGCCCAGTAGTCTTCCAGCTCGATCGCGCGCTGGAACAGACCTTCCTCGCGATAGAGGTCGAGCGTGGCAATCGCCGCAGTCGCCGCCAGCGGATGTGCGCTGTAGGTATAGCCGTGGAACAGTTCGATCCCGGCAGGGGCGTTGCCCACCACGGTATCGTGGACCTCGCGCCGCACCGCCACTGCGCCCATCGGCACGGCGGCATTGGTCAGCCCCTTGGCCATGGTGATAAGATCGGGCGTAACGCCGAACCGCTCCGCCGCGGTCGCACCGCCCACCCGGCCGAAGGCGGTGATCACTTCGTCGAAGATCAGCAGGATATCGTGCCGGTCGCAGATCTCGCGCAGCCGCTGGAGGTAGCCCTGCGGCGGCACGAGCACGCCGGTAGAGCCAGCCACCGGCTCGACGATCACCGCCGCGATCGTGTCCGCCCCGTGCAGGCCCACGATCCGTTCGAGGTCGTCGGCCAGCTCCACGCCATGCTGCGGCAGCCCGCGCGAGAAGGCATTGCACGCAAGATCGTGCGTGTGGCGCATGTGGTCGACCCCCGCCAGCAGGGTGCCGAACTGGCGCCGGTTGCCGACGATCCCGCCGACCGAGATCCCGCCGAACCCGACCCCGTGATAGCCGCGCTCGCGCCCGATCAGCCGGGTCTTGCTGCCCTGCCCGCGCGCCCGCTGGTAGGCGAGTGCGATCTTCAGCGCGCTGTCGACGCTCTCCGAACCGGAATTGCAGAAGAAGATCCGGTCGAGCCCCTCCGGCATATTCATCGCAAGGCGCGATGCGGCCTCGAACGCGAGCGGGTGGGCAAGCTGGAAGGTCGGCGCGAAATCGAGCTCTCCCGCGGCCTTGCGGATCGCCTCGACGATTCCGGGACGCGAATGGCCCGCGTTGACGCACCACAACCCGCCGGTCGCGTCGAGCACCTTGTGCCCTGCCGCGGCGGTATAGTGCATCCCCTCTGCCGCCACGAACATGCGCGGGTGCTGCTTGAACCCGCGATTGTCAGTGAACGGCATCCAGAAATTGCTGAGGTCGTTGGGCAAGTCGTTGGACTCTGGCATCACGGTCAATCCTGCAAGTTCGGAAACGTGAGCCATGGCTAGGATTGCCCTCCGGCACCGTCCAGCAGGATTGCGGCGCACCGGGGCATCGGAAAATCCGATAGCAATAGCTCCGATTTATCTCGCTGGCTTGGCAGCCGGTTTTTGCCGATAGCACACCCTAGGGGAAGGGGGGCGCGCGCGACCCGCAGGCCGTGGTGCCTGGATACCTGCCGAACGCGCGCCCGATATATCCCCCCGACAAGGAGGAAAGAGGAACCATGCGCAAGATTATCGCACTGGCGGCACTGCCGCTGTTTTTCGTTTCGAGCGGCGCCTTTGCCCAGGAAGCCGAGGAAGAGGAACCCGCCGCCGAGTGGGAAATCGATGCCGAGATCGGGGCCTTCTCCGATTATCGCTTCCGCGGCATTTCGCTGTCATCGAAAGACCCGCAGGTCACTGCCGAAATCTCGGTCGCACATGAATCCGGGCTCTATGCCGGTGTCTGGGCATCCAACGTCGCGCTGAACAACGGGGCCGACGACGTCGAGCTCGACCTCTATGCCGGTTATGCCGCCGACATGGGCGGCGCCACGCTCGATGTCGGTGCGGTCTATTACCTCTATCCCGGCAACAGCGACTTCAACTATGTCGAACTGCTGGCCTCGGTCGCCTTTGCCGCCGGCCCGGGTGAGATCACGCTCGGTGCAGCCTATGCCCCTTCGCAGAGCAATATCGGCAGCGAAGACAACACCTACTTCTACATCTCGGGCGACATGCCGATCGGCGAAACGCCGCTCTCGGTCCACGGGACCTTCGGGATCGAGAACGGCGCATTTGGCGACAACAAGCGCGACTGGCTGATCGGGGCGAGCTATGACCTGGGCAGCGGGATCACGGCGACGGTCGATTACGTCGATACCGCGCGCGCGTTCAGCCCGCTGGGCGATGCGACGGTGGTCGGCAGCCTGACGTTTGCGTTCTGACCGCGAATTTTTGACAACGAGCCGTCCGGCGGCGCATCATCCGCAGCGCCGCCGGACAGCACAGGAAGGGACATCATGAGTACCGACATCGCCGCCTGGATCAGCGAGCGTGGTATCAGCGAGGTCGAGTGCATCGTCCCTGACATGAACGGCATCCAGCGCGGCAAGGTGCTGCCTGCAAACAAGTTCCTGAAGTCGCTGACGGACCGTTCGCTGCGCATCCCGGTCAGCGTGTTCTCGGTTACCGTGACGGGTGAATACCCGGACGATGTCGACGACATTGTCCTGCCGTTCGATCCCGACATGATGCTGGTGCCCGACCCCAGCACCCTGCGCGAGGCACCGGGATTCCAGACCCCGACCGCCTATGTCATTGCCGATGCCTTCACCCGCTCCGGCGATCCGGTGGAGATTGCCCCTCGCGCAATCCTCAAGCGGGTGCTGGCACTTTACGAGAAGCGCGGCTGGCAGCCGGTGATTGCGCCGGAGGTCGAATTCTACCTTGTCTCCAAGAACCTCGATTCCGACTTCCCGTTGCAGCCCCCGGCAGGCCGCTCGGGCCGGTCGGAAACCGCCAGCCAGCCGTTCGGGCTGGAAGCGCTGAACGAGTTCGAGGACATCATCGAGCACATCTACGACTTCTGCGAGAAAGCCGACCTCAACATCGACACGATGATCCACGAGGCCGGCGCGGCGCAGCTGGAGGTCAACTTCGTTCACGGCGACGCGCTCGAGCTGGCCGACCAGGTCCTGCTGTTCAAGCGGATCGTGCGCCAGGTCGCGCTCGAACACGGCGTCTACGGCACCTTCCTCGCCAAACCGATGCAGGACCAGCCGGGCAGCGCGATGCACATCCACCAGTCGATCCTCGACATGGAAACGGGGCGCAACGTGTTCTCGACCCAGAACGGCCGCGACAGCGCGCTGTTCCGCAGCCACATTGCCGGGCTGGTCCGCCTGCTGCCGCAGATCACCCCGATGTTCGCGCCCAACGTCAACTCGTTCCGCCGGATGCGGCCTGACAACGCCGCGCCGATCAATGTCCAGTGGGGCACTGACAACCGCAGCTGCGGCCTGCGCATCCCGATTTCCGATGCGCGCAACCGGCGGATCGAGAACCGGTTGCCGGGGGCGGATTCCAACCCCTACCTCGCCATCGCCGCCTCGCTGATCTGCGGCTACGTCGGCATGGTCGAGCGGATGCAGCCGCCCAAGAGCATGACCGGCAACGCCTATAACCGCGCCCGCACCTTGCCACGCACGCTGGAAGGCGCGCTCGACCGGTTCAGCAAGTGCAAGCAGGTTCGCCAGCACCTGGGCGAAGACTTCTTCGAAGTGTTCTACGCGATCAAGGAAACCGAACTGTTCGCCTACCAGTCGGTGATCAGTTCGTGGGAACGCGAGCACCTGCTGCTGCGCGTCTAGCCACCCGTGACCGAGCACGCGCCCAGTTACTACGCGGCTACCGCAAACCCCGCGCCGCGCCATGCGGCGCTGGCAGGTGAAGTGTCGGCCGACGTGGTCGTGGTCGGCGGGGGCTTCACCGGCCTGTCAGCGGCGCTGAGTGCGGCAGAGGCGGGTTATTCGGTCGTGCTACTCGAAGCAAAACGGATCGGCTGGGGTGCTTCGGGCCGCAACGGCGGGCAGGTGATCCCCGGCATGCGC
>JAHDXX010000322.1 GCA_023384025.1 Sphingomonadaceae bacterium | reverse complement strand
CGAGCCCTCCAAGCGGGGCTCGCCGATCCTGTCCCCGGAGGTCCGATGAGTTCCGACGCCAAGCCCGGCCCGCTCGAGGGCCTGACCGTCATCGAGATGGGCACGCTGATCGCCGGCCCGTTCTGCGGCCAGATCCTCGGCGACTTCGGCGCCACGGTGATCAAGATCGAGGACCCGAAGGCCGGCGATCCGATGCGCCAGTGGGGCCGCTCGCTGCCCAAGGGCCATTCGCCCTGGTGGCCGGTGATCGGGCGCAACAAGCGCTCGGTCACCGCCAACATGCGCGTGCCCGAAGGGCAGGCGATCGTGCGCGATCTGGTGCGCCATGCCGATGTCCTGATCGAGAACTTCAAGCCGGGCACGCTGGAGAAATGGGGCCTCTCGCCCGAATCCCTGCTCGCCGAAAACCCACGCCTGATTATCGCCCGCATGTCGGGATACGGTCAGTACGGCCCCTATTCCGACCGCGCCGGGTTCGGCGGCATTGGCGAGGCGATGGGGGGCTGGCGCTATATTGTCGGCGAGCCCGACCGTCCGCCCGCGCGGATGGGCATCTCCATCGGCGACACACTGTGCGCGACTTATGGCACCATGGGCGTGCTGGCGGCGCTCCACCACCGCGAAAAGACCGGGGAAGGGCAGGTGATCGACACCGCGCTCTACGAGGCCGTCTTGCAGGTGATGGAGGGGCTGGTGCCCGAGTACGACCGCAACGGCTTCATCCGCGAACGGTCAGGCTCGATCCTGCCCGGCATCGCGCCGTCGAATGTCTATTCGTGCAAGGACGGCCCGTTCATGATCGGGGCCAACAACGATGCGATCTTCCGCCGTCTTGCCGAAGCGATGGACGAGCCCGAGCTGGCGGACGATCCCCGCTACGCCACGCACCTGGCACGGGGCGAGCACCAGCTCGAACTCGATGACCGGATCAACGCCTGGACTGCCACCCTGACCGTCGACGAGGTCGATGCACTGATGATCCGCCATTCGATCCCGGCCGGGCGTGTCTATACTGCGGCCGACATGATGGACGATCCACACTTCAAGGCGCGCGAGGCCATTGTCGAAGTCGAAACCCGCCAGCGCGGCAAGGTGAAGATGCAGGGTACCTTTCCCAAGCTGTCGCGCACCCCGTCAAGCATCCGCCGCGCCGCTCCAGCTATTCCGGGCCAGGACAATGGCGAGGTCTACGGCGAACTGTTCGGGTGGGATTTCGACAAGCTGGCGGAACTGGCCGGGCGCGGCGTGATCTGATGCCGGAAAGCGGGCTGGAAGAAAACTACGCCTCGGTCTTTGCCGGGCATCTGGCGCCGGGCAAGGCGCCCGCGCTGCTGCTGGTCGATATGGTAGAGGCCTATCTCGAACCGTCTTCGCCGCTCTATTGCGAGACTGCCGCCGCAGCGACCGATGCAGCGGCTAGGCTTGTCAGCGCGGCCCGGCGCGGCGGCAAACCGGTGATCTATACCAACGTGGTTTACCAGCCCGGCGGGAGCGACGGCGGGTTGTTCTACCGCAAAATCCCGGTGCTCAAGGTGTTCGATCAGGGCTCCCCGCTCGGCGCGTTCCCGCCACAGCTGGCGCCGGGCGAAGGAGAGCAGGTCGTCACCAAGCAATACCCTTCCGCCTTTTTCGCCACCGGGCTGGCGGATTACCTGCATGGGCGAGGCGTCGACACGCTCGTCATGTGCGGGTTCAGCACCTCCGGCTGTGTTCGCGCGAGCGCGCTTGATGCGCTGCAATACGGCTTTGCCCCGTTCGTGGTCCGCGAGGGATGCGCCGACCGGCACGCCGAACCGCACGAGGCCAACCTGTTCGATTTGCAGGCGAAATATGCCGAAGTGATCGACGAGGCGAGGGCGCTCCAGATCCTCGCCTGACTATTCCGCCGCTTTAACCTGCTGCCACAGCGCCTCCTGTGCATCCAGATCAAGCGAGGCAAACTCACCAAGCGCCAGTTCCTCCATCGCCCGGAAGCGTCGTTCGAACTTGGCATTGGCAGCGCGGAGCGCGTCTTCCGGTGCCACCCCGTAGGCGCGCACCAGATTAACCGCAGCGAACAGCAGGTCGCCCGCTTCCTCTGCGCGTTCTTCGGGCGACGCCTCCGCCAGCTCCTGCATTTCCTCCGCCAGCTTGTCCGCCGGTCCCCGGGTGTCGGGCCAGTCAAACCCGGTCCGGGCGGC
>JAHDXX010000321.1 GCA_023384025.1 Sphingomonadaceae bacterium | reverse complement strand
CCGGCTGCGCCCGCAAGTGACGGAAACCAGCGCCGAGAGCCGGCGCGACTATGCGGCCAAGTACCTCGAGAACATCGTCGGCGAAGGCATCGTCTACGATGCGTCGGTCAGTTACGACGAGGAATCGGGCCTTGCCACGCTGAAAGCGCGCGGGCTGATGGACTCCGAATGGAAGTGGGAGCGCGGCCGCGGCTCGCTGGCCTTCAACCTGCCGGGCACCGGCTTCGAGTTCACCCCTGACCGCGCACGCAAGGCCTGGCGGGAAATCCCTGTCCGCGTGACGGGACCGGTCGGCTATGTCGAGGAAGTGACCCTGATCCTGCCCGATGACGCTGCGGGCTTCGAACTGAAAGGGCTGGGCGAGGCCGAGGAGACCATCGCCGGGGTGCGCTTCCGTCGCTCGTTCGCCCGGTCGGGCAATACGTTCACCATCATCGACGATGCGCGCAAGATTCCGGGCGAAATTGCCGTGACCGACCTCGGCGCGGAGCGGGCCAAGGCGGCCCGGTTCAAGGGCGGCGACCCGGTGCTGCGCGCGCCTGAAGGGGTTACCCGGTACTGGCAATATGCCGATGGCGACAAACCCGGGCGAGTGGCCGGTCTGGAAACCGCCTATGCCGCGATTATCGAAAACAAGCCGGAGGAAGCCTGGCGCTGGTCGCTGCGCGGTTCACTGCGCGAATATCATGGCGACCTCGATGGCGCGGTGAAGGACTATACCAGAGCGATCGAGCTGGAGCCGACTGTCGAACGCTATTTCGAGCGGGCGGGTGCCTACCAGGAACTCGGCCGGACCCGCGATGCCATTGCCGACGCGCGCGAGGCCTATGACCTCGACGCCCAGGCCTCGCATGCAATCTACCTTGCCCAGCTTATCGCCGAGGATGGCAAGCTGAAGGATGCGATTGCGCTGCTCGAACCGCTCGACCTGTCAGGGGACGACCGGATCGATCTGGCGATGGCCCGGTCCGAACTTCTCGGCGAGGCAGGCCAGCTCGATGAAGGCTGGGCCATGCTCGAGGATATAGCGCTGGAGCGACCCGGCGATGGTGTCGTGCTCAATGCCCAGTGCTGGTTCATGGGGCTGTGGCAGTACCGGCTCGACAGCGCGGAAGCGGTCTGTGACGAAGCGGTCGAGGCGCTCGGCTATTCTGCCTCGGTGCTCGATAGCCGGGCCATGCTGCATTACCGGCTCGGCAATACCGACAAGGCCCTGCGCGATCTTGACGCGGCGCTGGCGAACGAGCCGGGGCAGGGCGCCAGCCTGTTCCTGCGCGGGGTGATCCGCAACAAGCAGGGCGACAAGTCCGGCGCGCAGGATATCGCCCATGCCCGGCGGCTCTACCGCAATTTCGATCGGCAATATGCCCGGTACGGGATCAAGCCCTGATCCTGGGCGCCGGGCCAATCCTGTAACCCTTCGCGCAGGCCAAGCGAACACCGTTCCGGAAAAGGGAGGGCCATGCACAGCGAAACCGGCCGGAGTTCGATCCGCAGCCTGCCACCGTTCGTGCGGGTGACGCTGCGCAGGTGGACCAAGATCTATCGCGGCGTGAAGGGCCTGTTCGCTCCGGTAGCCGACCTGACTGTCCGGCTGGCGGTGGCGCAGACATTCTTCCAGTCGGGGATCGTCAAGCTGGGCAACTGGCCCGCCGCGCTGGCGCTGGCCGAGTTCGAATACCCGGTCGACTTCATGGCGCCTGACACCGCGGCTCTGGTTGGCGTCGCGATCGAGCTGATAGGGCCGTTCCTGCTCGCGCTGGGCCTGTTCGGGTTCGGCAAGGTCAAGCCGGGCTTCTTCCCGCAGTCCGCGCGCCCGGAGTTCGTCCTGGACTACTGGCTGCCCCAGGGCACGCACATCCAGCGCACGCTGGCCGACACGGAGCGGCTGGAGCGCTTCGTGATGGAGCTCGACGGCGTGGAGAAGGTGTCCACCTGGGTGGGCCGCGGCGCGATTCGCTTCATGCTGGTCTATTCGCCGGAGGACGCGAACTCCGCCTACGCGCAGTTGCTGATCACCGTGCGCGACCACCGGATGATCGACGCGTTGACGGAAAAGATTCGAGCCGAACTCGACGCCCACTATCTCGATGCGCAATACAAACTTTGGAAGTTCGTGCTCGGCCCCGGCGGCGGCAGTGCGATTGAGGCGCGCTTCGCCGGTCCCGAGACCGCCGTGCT
>JAHDXX010000320.1 GCA_023384025.1 Sphingomonadaceae bacterium | reverse complement strand
CTCCCCTAGCCCCTCCCCTGAAGGGGAGGGGAACTACACGAAGAACTGCATGATCCATTCCGTGATCAGGGCAGGCTTGTCCTCGCCTTCGATCTCGATGGTGATCTCGTGGGTCTGCTGCCACTGGCCGGGGCGCTTCTCGACCAGCTCGATCAGCTTCCAGTGGCCGCGGATGCGCTTGCCCGAGCGGACCGGCGCGATGAAGCGCGTCTTGTTGCCGCCGTAGTTGACGCCCATTTTCACGCCTTCGACCTTGGGCAGGTCCGAATTGGAGCTGAGGTAGGGGATCATCGACAGCGTCAGGAAGCCGTGCGCGATGGTGCCGCCGAACGGCGTCATCTTGGCGGCTTCCTCGTTGATGTGGATGAACTGGTGGTCACCGGTCGCATCGGCGAACAGGTTGATCCGTTCCTGGCTCATCTCGACCCATTCGCTGGTGCCGATATGCTGCCCGACCTTGGTTGCGATTTCCTGCGGGGTCATGCGCCTCTCCTTTGTGCCGCGAGTCTTGCGATTGCCGCGGCTTCATGGCGCATGATCGACGCTAGCGCAACGCGGCTTCCCTTGCCGCTACGGCATTGCCGCGCGCTCTGGCCGGCCGGGGCGGTCGGCCGGGTCGCCGACCTGTCGCCTGCCGCGAATCGAACCGGCGGCAGTAGATCCACAGTCCGACCTGGAGCCCGGCCAGCATCATGATGAATGGCTGGTAGGCGATTCCCTGGAACAGCGATCCGACGAGGTAGATGATCTGCGCCACCTGCAGGGCACTGGCGAGTGGCGCCTGCCATTGCTCTGCGGCCCCGGTCCGCTTGCGCCAGCGCCGCCTGATCCGCTCCATCTGCCATAGCCCGAGCGCCTGGAACCACAGCCAGATCCCCAGCCCTGTCCAGCCCTGCTCACCCAGCAGCTCGAAGATCGCCGAGTGATAGGCGCGCCCTTCATCCACGACTTCGCGGTATTCGATCGAGACGGTATGTTCGCCGGTCTCTTCCTTGACCGGCATCCTGTAAGCGAAACGGTTGCCGCGGAACGCATCGAAACCGCCTCCGGTCGGGTTCTCCAGCGCATAGTCGATCGTCCATTTCCACACCGCCACACGGGTAGAGGCGGACGAATCCTCCTTGTAGCCCGTAATGAGACCCATCCGCTCGTAGTAACTCTGCGGCAGGAACGGCAGGGCAACAGTGACCAGCATCGCCCCGGCTGCAATGAAGGTGAACCGGCGCTTCACATCCCGCAAGGCCAGCATCGCCAGCACGCCCATGCAAATGAGTCCAGTTCGTGCCTCTGTCCCGATCGGCACCAGCAAACAGGCGAAAACGAGCGCATAGGCGAAGGCTTTCACCCGCCAGTCGGGCGGGAAGACCGTGCCATGGTGCGTGAACCACAAGATCAGCGGGATGATCCCGATGGCCACTGTCGACAGGGTCGAGCTTTCGTAGAGGCCGCTGTTGTTGTTGACGAAAAAGCTGAGCTGTTCATAGCCCCCGCCGCCGAGCGCCGTCTTCATGCCCGTCGCGATGATGATCGCCCCGGCGGTCAGCACCATGGTCAGTGCCGCCCCCTCGATCCGCATCCGCGTGGTCAGGGTCAGCGGCAGGAAGATCGCGAACACCATCGCTTTCCAGACCCATTCCCATTTGACGAGTGCATCTTCCGGGAAGTCGGCATTCATCGTCGTCCAGCCGCAGTAAAGCAACAGGGCGACGAGCAGGGACTGGCGCAGGGTCCACTGGCTGCCGCGCTTGGGATCGACCAGCAGCCATCCGGCAAAGGCCGCGCAGAATGCGATCAGCGAGATCGGCATCACCTGCGTCAGGCCCCAGCCGATCTTCTGCGGCGCAAGGATATCGATGTAAAGATAGGTCAGGACCCACAGGTAGGGCCGCCTCAGGCCGGCGAGCAGCATGAAGCAGACGAACAGGAACAGGATGAGGTCAAGCATCGGACTGTTCTTCGCCAGGCGATGCTGATTCCCGGTCAAGTTCCGGGTGCGACGACAGGCGCAGGAGCATCAGCACCAGCAAGCCATGAATCAGCGCAAGGGCAAAATAGTCGATCAAACTGGCCAGCCTGTCGTTGCGGTCGCGACGGATCTGTCCCCGTCGTGGTTGCAGAGCCCTATCACGGGCAAGTTGACGGCGCGTTAAGCAAGCCGTGGCATGTATCACCCCGATGACCCGGATCCTGC
>JAHDXX010000319.1 GCA_023384025.1 Sphingomonadaceae bacterium | reverse complement strand
GGTGCCGGTGCCGCTGATATGGAAGCACGGCATGGCGAGCAGAGTTACATCGCCCTCGACCGGTTCCTGCCACGGCCGCAGCAGGCCTTCGCGGCCAGCCGCATCACGGCTCGACAGGATCGAACCGTTGGTCATCACCGCGCCCTTGGGCCGCCCGGTGGTGCCCGAGGTATAGAGCTGGAGCAGGTCGTCTCCGTGCGACAGCGGGACTTGCGGATCGCTGGGCGGATTCTGGTCACGCCACTGGCGGTAATCGGTAGCGGTCCCGTCGCCCGCATCGATCCCGATCACGTGCTCCAGCCGGGGCACGTCGGTGCGCACCTGGTCGATCATGCCGGCGAACCCCTCGCCGACGAAGACCACGCGCGCCTGGCAATCGTCGAGGATATAGGCCACCTCGGGCGGGGCGAGGCGCCAGTTGACCGGAGTCATCACCGCGCCCAGCTTGGCTGCGGCAAGCAGGACCTCGAAATAGAGCGGGTGGTTCTTGCCGAGATAGGCGATCCGCTCGCCTTTGGTCACGCCCAGTGCGGCAAGGCCCTGTGCCGCGCGGTTGCTGCCCGCGTCGAGCTCGCCGAAAGTGATCTCCTCCGCGCCAAAGGTGAACGCGACGGTTTCGGGCTGCGCCGTGCCGTGCTGCCGGATGATATCAGCGAGCGTCTCGGCTTCGAGAATGCTGTCGATGTCCATTTTGCGGGTTGTCGCCTGTCTGTCTGGTTGCTTTGTGTCCTAGGGCGGGTGCGCCCCACGCGGGATTGGCACAATGCATAGCACGGAGCGCAGATGACAGAGGATGAGGAAGCACGCAGCGCGGGATTTGCCCCGGCCCGGTTCACCTCGGGGTTCCTCGACCATGGCGGGCCATACTGGCTGAAGCCGGTCGATGGCCGTACGCTGGTAGGCCTGCGGATGGCACCGCACCACATGAACTACCGCGACATGGCGCACGGCGGCGTGCTGACGACAATGGCCGATGTCGCGCTGTCGTATCAGGCCTTTGCCTCTGAGGACCCGCCGGTCCCGGTCGCCACGGCTTCGCTGACGACGAACTTCCTTGCCCCTGCCCGGCTGGGCGACTGGCTGGTGGCGGATGCGCGGATCGACCGGATCGGCGGGCGCAGCGCGCATGTCTCGGGCCGGATCCTGCGCGGGGACGAGGTACTGGCAACCATGAGCGGGGTGTTCACCCTGCACCGCAAGGAGAAATGACCATGGCCGATGACATCATGATCGAGGCACGGGGGCAGGTCGAGATTGTCACCCTCAACCGGCCCGAGCGGCTGAATGCGATGAACCACGGCCTGATCGCGGCCTTGCAGGACTATTTCCGCGGACTGCACGACCGGCTCGATGTGCGGGTGGTGATCCTGCGGGGGAGCGGCCGGGCGTTCTGCGCCGGGCTCGACCTGACCCCGGGGAGCTGGCCGGTCGATCCCGGCGTAGGCGGGGTCCATGCCGGGTGGAAGACGCAGCGCGCGATCGCCACGGTGATGCAGCTGATGCGCAGTTGCCCGCAGCCGGTGATCGCGCTGGGGCAGGGGGCGGCCTGCGGCGGCGGGTTCTCGCTGCTGCTGTCGAGCGACGTGCGGATCGCCGCGCCCGACCTGAAAATGAACGCGGCCTACATCAAGATCGGTCTGGGCGGCTGCGACATGGGGTCGAGCTATTTCCTGCCCCGGCTGGTCGGTGCTTCGCTCGCAGCCGAGCTGCTGCTGACCGGGAACTTCATCCACGCCGAGCGGGCGCTGGCCTCGGGCCTGGTCAGCCAGGTGGTCGGGCATGAAGGCCTGCTCGATGCGGGGATGGCGCTGGCGCAGGACATGCTCGCGACCAGCCCGATGGGCCTGCGCCTGACCAAGGATGCATTGAACCGCAACATCGACGCGCCGGGGTTCGAAGCGGCGCTGGCAATCGAGGACCGGCAGCAGGTCCTGCTTGGCCAGACCGGGGATTTCCGCGAAGCGACCCGCGCCTTCACCGAGAAGCGCGCGCCCGAGTATCGCGACCGCTAGGCGCCCCGCCAGCGCGCCACCACCGGGGTCGAGGGATCGCGGTCGTCATGGTATCCGCAGGCGCCCTCGGGCACTGCGCTCAGGTCGACCCCGTCGACCACGCGGAACTCGCGCCAGTCGTAGAGGCCGGTGCGGTGCGCGATCCGCCATTCGCCTTCTCGCTTCTCGAACCGATCAACGTAGCGCCCGGCGA
>JAHDXX010000318.1 GCA_023384025.1 Sphingomonadaceae bacterium | reverse complement strand
GCTTGCGGGAGGGGCCGGGGGTGGGCCTGTCAACGGTGGTGGCTCCGCGCCCACCCCAAACCCCTCCCCCACGCGGGAGGGGGACCGACTCGCCAACGCCTTCGTCTGCACCGCCAACATCTCGGCGGCGGATGGCGGGGCAGCGATTGTCGACGGCAACCGCAAGGTGCTGGCGGCACGGCTGAGCGATGCGCGGTTCTTCTGGGAGCAGGACCGCAAGACCAAGCTCGAAGACCACGCCAAGAAGCTCGAACGGATTACCTTCCACGAGAAGCTGGGCACCGTCGCCGACAAGGTCGAGCGGGTCGCGAAGCTGGCGCGGTGGCTGGTCGAAGAGGGAATAATCCTCCCCGGAACGGGGAGGGGGACCAGCGAAGCTGGTGGAGGGGCACCCTCCGCCGGGCAGACCGTGCCCCTCCACCATCCTGCGGATGGTCCCCCTCCCCCGGTGGGGGAGGAACGCGCGCGTCTCGCCGACCTCGCCGAACAGGCCGCGCGGCTGTGCAAGGCCGACCTCGTCACCGAAATGGTCGGCGAGTTCCCCGAACTGCAGGGCCTGATGGGCGGCTACTACGCCCGCGCCGAGGGGCTGCCCGACGCCGTGGCCGACGCGATCCGCGATCACTACAAACCGGTCGGGCAGGGCGACGAGGTGCCGACCGCGCCGGTGACGGTGGCGGTGTCGCTGGCGGATAAGCTGGATACAATCCTCGGCTTCCTTTCGATCGATCTTGCGCCTTCCGGCTCGAAGGACCCGTTTGCCATGCGGCGAGCCATGATTGGTGCGGAATCAGTGCTATTGACCAATAACTTGAGAGGTCAGCTATCGAAGATTGCAGACAAATGGCTTTCTATCTCGTTCGAACAGATGTCTAATGACTTTCAGGCGCAAGATCGGGAAAATCTTGATGCTGACGCCCGCAACCAGCAGATAGCTCAGGTCAAAGAGTTTGTTCGTAAGAACGGGTTGCAGCTGATCGCTCTAGACATTGATGAGGCTCTTACTCCAGATGGTGGCGATAAGGGCAGGTTTAGAGCATGGTTTGACCTAGCTATTCGTGGACAAGAATCGAACTTCACTGAATTCTATCGACTTTTTCAGAGCTTCGCGACTAACCGCCTCAAAGTCCAGCAACGCGAAGCGGGCGTCCGCCACGACCTGATCGACGCGGTGTTCGCGCTCGGTGGCGAGGACGATCTCGTCCGACTGCTCGCCCGCGTCCATGCGCTGCAGGCGTTCATGAGCAGCGGGGATGGGGCGAACCTCCTCGCCGGGTACAAGCGCGCGGCGAATATTTTGAAGAAGGAAGGTGTGATCCTCCCCGGCACGGGGAGGGGGACCAGCGAAGCTGGTGGAGGGGCACCCTCTGCTGGCGAAACCGACCAAGTTCCTTTCACGCCCACCGTGCCCCTCCACCATCCTGCGGAGGGTCCCCCTCCCCGTGCCGGGGAGGATTTTGCCCTTTCCTACACGCCCGAACCGGCCGAAAAGGCGCTGATTGACGCGCTCGACGCGGCCGAGCCTCAGGCCAGTGCTGCGGTGGAGGCGGAGGACTTTGCCGGGGCCATGGCGGCGCTGGCGAGCTTGCGCGGGCCGATCGACCGGTTCTTCGAGGAAGTGACGGTTAATGCGGATGAAGAAAACAAACGCGAGTCCCGCCTTGCGCTGCTTGCCCGGTTCCGTGCTGCAGTGCACAAGGTCGCGGACTTCTCGCGCATCGAGGGGTGACTTTTTAGCGCCAGGACAGTGTAACAAGTGGTCCATGTCTCTGGCGCGCAATCGGGCCAGACAGGGATGAGCAGCATGCAGACGGTCTACACCTTCGGCGGAAACGCGGACCACTCGGACCCGCGCCAGAAGGACAAGACCGTGGTTGGCGGCAAGGGCGCGAACCTGGCCGAAATGGCCAGCATCGGCCTGCCGGTGCCCCCCGGCTTCACCCTGACGACCGAGGAATGCGTCCGCTACCTCGCCGAAGGGGGCGAGTTCCCCGCCAGCTTGCGCGAAGTGGTGGCCAAGGCGCTCGAACACGTCGAAGCATCGGTCGGCAAGCGCTTCGGCGACAAGGGCAATCCGCTGCTCGTCTCGGTCCGCTCCGGCGCGCGCGTCTCGATGCCGGGGATGATGGACACGGTGCTCAACCTCGGCCTCAACGACGAGACCGTCGAAGGGCTGGCGGCGTCGAGCGGCGATCCGCGCTTCGCATGGGAC
>JAHDXX010000317.1 GCA_023384025.1 Sphingomonadaceae bacterium | reverse complement strand
GCGCGAGGGAGAGACCCCCACCGACCCGCCTTCGGCGGCCCACCTCCCCCAGCGGGGGAGGATTTAGAACGCCTTGCCCGCGATCAACTTACTTGATCGGGCAGGCCGGATCCAGGCGGAAATTGAGGTAGTTGTCGACCGAGCCCATCAGTTCCTCGAGCTCGTTCTCGAAGAAGTGGTTGGCGCGCGGGATTTCCTCGTGGTGGATGGTGATGTGCTTCTGCGTGCGCAGCTTGTCGACCAGCTTCTGCACCGCGTTGGGCTGGACCACGGTGTCCGCCGCGCCCTGGATGAAGATGCCGCTGGCGGGGCAGGGGGCGAGGAAGCTGAAGTCGTACATGTTGGCCGGGGCCGCGACCGAGATGAACCCGCGGATTTCCGGGCGGCGCATCAGCAGCTGCATGCCGATCAGCGCGCCGAAGCTGACACCCGCGACCCAGGTGGTCTGCGCTTCGGGGTGGATCGACTGGACCCAGTCGAGCGCACTGGCGGCGTCGGAAAGCTCGCCGATGCCGTTGTCGAAGCTGCCCTGGCTGCGCCCGACCCCGCGGAAGTTGAACCGCAGCGTGGCGAAGCCGCGATCGGCGAAGGTCTTGTAGAGCCGCTGGGTGATCCGCTCGTTCATGGTGCCGCCGCCCTGGGGGTGCGGGTGGAGGATCATCGCCACCGGCGCGCGCGGGCGCGCGGGCGGGGTGAAACGGCCTTCGAGGCGGCCTTCGGGGCCGGGAAAGATCACGGAGGGCATGGGCAGGTACCTGTCAGCGCTGGAAACGGCGCGGGTGACGCGCCGGAAGTGCGCGCTATATAGGGCCCGTTCGCAAAATCGCAATCGCGCTGACCACGGTGTCCCTTATCCCCGACCGCATCTATCTCGACCATGCCGCCACGAGCCCGCTGCGCCCGGAAGCGCGCGCGGCAATGGAGGAGGGGTTTCGTCTGTGGGCGAACCCCAGCAGCCCCCACGCCGAAGGCCGTCGCGCCAAGGCCGCGCTGGAAGACGCCCGCGACCGGTGCAAACGGGCGCTGGAGTGGGACGGGGAACTGATCTTCACCAGCGGCGCAAGCGAGGCGCTGTGGGTTGCGCTCAACCGCTGCAAGGTCAAGCGCCGGATCGTCAGCGCGGTGGAGCACGATGCGGTGTTTCGCGCGGCGCCGGATGCGGAGGTGTTCAGCGACGATGCGGTGCTGGATGCGGGCGCAATCCTCGCCGTCCAGCACGTCAATTCCGAAACCGGGGTGATCAATCCGGTCAGCGATCTAGCCGCGACCGTGCGTGCAACCGGCGCGCTGGTGCTGTCCGACTGCGCGCAGTCGGCGGGGAAACTGGCGCTGCCCGATGCCGACATGCTGGTGGTGTCTGCCCACAAGTTCGGCGGACCGATCGGGATCGGGGCTTTGCTGGTGCGGGACTTTGCGCTGCTGGAGCCGACCGGCGGGCACGAGCGCGGCTATCGCCAGGGGACGGAGAACATGCCCGGCGCGCTCGGCATGGCGGCCGCGCTTGAAGCCGGGCCGTGGGCGACCACGCCAGAGCAGCGGGCGGAGTTTGCACGGGCACTTGCTGAAAATTGCCTCACATTTGGGGAACAGGCCGACCATATCCTCGCGCTGGCCCACCCCACCGTGAGCGCGCAGGCCCTGCTGATCCGGCTCGATGCGATGGGGTTTGCCGTCTCGGCCGGAAGCGCCTGTTCCTCGGGCACGCTCAAGAAAAGCCGGGTGCTCGATGCGTTCGGGGTGCCGGACGATGTCGCCGCGCGCACGATCCGGGTGAGCCTTGGCTGGAGCACGACGCCTGAGGAATTGGAGCGGTTTGTGGAGGCTTGGAAATCCCTTTCCTGATGCCGCCGCAGAGACAACATCCGTTCGCCCTGTGCTTGTCGAAGGGCCGTCCGTTACTTGAGGGATCGCACTTGAAGGGAAGTGCAGGGCTTCGACAAGCTCAGCCCGAACGGATAGAGGGCGGGATGCGATGATCTACCTCGACTATCAGGCCACCACCCCGCTCGCGCCCGAAGCGCGCGAGGCGATGCTGCGCTGGCTGGGCGGGCCGGGGAGCGATACCTTCGGCAATCCGCACTCGCCCCACCGGATGGGTCGGATAGCGGCGGCTGCGGTCGAAATCGCGCGCGAACAGGTCGCCGCGCTGTTCCCGAGCGGCGGGCGGGTGATCTTCACCAGCGGCGCGACCGAGGCGCTCAACCTGGCGATCCGCGG
>JAHDXX010000034.1 GCA_023384025.1 Sphingomonadaceae bacterium | reverse complement strand
TGCCTCGATAGCCAGCTCACCCAGGCGCTTGCGCAATGTGTTGCGATTGATGCCGAGTGCACGGGCAGCACGCAGCTGGTTGCCGCCGGTCTGCTTCAGGACATGCTCGAACAGCGGCCGCTCGAACGCAGCGAGGGCGGCGTGGTAGAGATTGCCCTCACGCGGCGGTGTCTCCGCCAGCCAGAGCTGCAAGGCCTCCGCGAAGCCGCCATCGGTCGCGGTTACGCGCGACGCAATCGTCTCGCCAATGACATCGCGGACGGCTTGGCCATCGATGATGTCGTCCCGCGCCATGAGAGCCAGGCGAAACACGGTGTTGCGCAGTTCACGCACGTTGCCGCGCCAGGGGTGCGTCCTCAGCGCGTCGATGGCCGAGGTATCGAGCGTGCGCGAAGGGAGCCCCTCACTCGCTGCAAGGCCGAGGAAGTGCCGGGCAAGCGGTTCGACGTCTTCGATCCGTTCGCGCAGCGGCGGCAGCTGGATAGGAACGACGTTGAGGCGGTAATAGAGGTCTTCACGGAATCGCCCCTCGCGGATCATCGGGGTCAGGTCGCGGTTGGTTGCGGCGACAATCCGCACGTCGACCGCAATTTCCTGTCGCCCGCCGACCCGCCGGATCCGGCCCGACTGAAGCGCACGCAGCAGCCGGGTCTGCGCGTCCGGCGGCATGTCCCCGATCTCGTCAAGGAACAGGGTTCCTCCGTTCGCCTGCTCGAACTTGCCGATCGCCTGGTTCACCGCGCCGGTGAAGGCGCCCTTCTCGTGCCCGAACAGCTCGCTTTCGATCAGCTCGCCCGGAATGGCGGCGGCATTCACGGCAACGAACGGTCCGGTCTTGCGGTGGCCCAGCTGGTGGATCGCTTCGGCAACCAGTTCCTTGCCGGTACCGGATTCGCCCAGAATCAGCACAGTCAGATCGTTGCGCAGCACCCGCGTAATCATGCGGTAGACGCCTTGCATCGCCTGGCTGCGCCCGACCATGGGCAGGCCTTCGGCCGGTTCCTCGGCCATCCGCACCCGGCCATCGCCGCGCTCGACCGCCTGCCGCACGGCGTGCAGCAGTTCGTCCAGATCGAACGGCTTGGGGAAATACTCGAATGCACCGGCATCCGAAGCCCGAACCGCGGTATCGAGGGTATTCTGCGCCGACAGCACAATGACCGGCATGTCGGCCTTGCTCCGGATCAGCGTAGCCAGGCCTTCAAGCCCGTCGCCGTCGCTCAGCATGACATCCGTCAGCATCGCGTTATAGCTTGACGTGGCCAGACGCCGGTCGCGCTCGGCCAGGCTTTCGCACCGGTCGACCTCGTAGCCTTCGTCGGCGAGGGCTGCCTCGATTACCGTCGCGATAGCAGCATCGTCCTCAACCAGAAGCACGCGCCCGCCCATCACACGCCCTCCGTCGTGGCAATGGGCAAGTGCACCCGGAAATGCGTCATCCCGCCCCGGCTGTCGCGCTCGTGACTGATCCGCCCGTTCATGTCGCGCACCTGCTTCTTCACCAGCGCGAGGCCGAGGCCCTGCCCGCCCTTCTTCGACGAGACGAACGGATCGAAGATCTGCCCGGCGATCTCGGGGTCGATACCCCGCCCGTTATCGCTGACCGTGATTTCGACCGGCAGCTTGACCGAACGACCGAACCGCACGGCATTGAGAACCAGCCCGCTGACAAAGCGGGTCCGCACCCGGACCAGCGGCTCATCGTCGGCCATGGCTGCATCGCGCGCATTGGCCAGCAGATTGACCAGCACCTGTTCAAGCGCATCGCGGCTGGCGAGCACGGGTGGGATCGAGGGATCGAACTCCTCTTCCAGCACGAACTGTGCACTGCTGCCTGCACGCAGGCTCTGGCAGGCGCTGCGGACCACTTCGTGCAGGTTGACCGGTTCGACCGGTTCCGGCGTGGCGCTGCCGAGCTTCTGCATCCGGTCGACCAGACGCGCGATCCGGTCGACTTCGTCGGCGATAACGCCTGCCAGCCGCCTGTCCTTCTCGTCGAGCTTGCGGGCGATCAGCTGGCTCGCCCCGCGGATTGCCGCGAGCGGGTTCTTGATCTCGTGGGCGAGGACGGCGGGGGTCCGCAGCGCGCCTTCGTTGTTCTCGGCCCCGCTCATGTCATCCTGCCGCGAATCCGACAGGGTCACGACGCGCCAGCCCGGGTGGGTCAGGATTGGCGACACGGTCAGGTTCACTTCCAGCACCCGGTCCGCCACGCGGATCGTCGTGCCGCGGGCGATGATCCGCGCGTCCGGGGTGCCAAGACGTTCGAGCAGGCGGCGCTCATCCGGCACCATGATATCGAGCAATCTTGTGCCAGCAATCCGGGCGGCGCTCTTGCCCAGCAGCTCTTCCGCCGCGTGGTTCGCCTCTGCCACGCGCAGTTCGGGATCAAGGAGCAGGGTTGCGAAGATCAGTCCCTGGAACTGGGCATCGCCATCGGGCCTTGCGAGGGTTTCGCTCATGCCGCCTTGCGCCGCAGCAGGGGATCATAGAACCGTGCGAGCTCGCCAAGGACCTGTCGCGGGTCATCGACGAAGTTCACCATGTTGCGGAATTCGGCCGAGCCGGGCAGCCCCTTGGTGTACCAACTCAGATGCTTGCGGGCGATCTTCACACCCACATCCTCGCCGTAATGCTCGAGCATCCGGTGGTAGTGCTCGACCATCACATCGTATTGCTCGTCGGTCGGCGGGTCGGTCAGCACCTGCCCGGTGCGCCACCAGTGCATGACCTGGCCCAGCAGCCAGGGCTTGCCGTAAGCGCCCCGCCCGATCATCAGCCCGTCCGCGCCGGACTGCTCGAGCGCCGTCGCCGCATCGGTTATGCCACAGATGTCCCCGTTGACGATCACGGGAATCGAAACCGCGTCCTTGACCTTGCGCACAAAGCGCCAGTCGGCGGAACCCTTGTACATCTGGTTGCGGGTGCGGCCGTGGACGGTGATCATCTTAACGCCCAGATCCTCGGCAATCCGGGCGAGTTCAGGCGCGTTCAGGCTGTCATGGTCCCAGCCCATCCGCATCTTGACTGTGACCGGGACAGATACTGCCTTGACGGTCTCCTCCATCAGCTTCGTCGCCAGCGGCACTTCGCGCATCAGCGCGCTGCCCGCCATGCCGTTGGTGACCTTGCGCACCGGGCACCCGAAATTGATGTCGATGATCTGCGCCCCGCGATCCTGGTTCAGCCGGGCCGCCTCGCCCATGCTGACCGGATCGCACCCGACCAGCTGCATCGACACAGGCTCTTCCACCGGGTCCCACGCGGCCTTCTGGATGCTCTGGCGGGTTTCGCGGATTGCGGCCTGGGTCGCGATCATTTCCGTCACGTTGAGGCCCGAGCCATAGCGCCGCACAAGCGTGCGGAACGGCATGTCGGTCACCCCGGTCATCGGTGCGAGGATGACAGGCGTGTCGATCATGACCGGCCCGACATGGATCGGTTGGAGGACAGGGGGTGGCGGAAGCTGGGTCATTGCAAGTTAGTGCCTAAAATTTGGGCAGCGCTTAGTGCATTGCAGCATGGCCCGCAAGTCGCTAGCCCGCGCGCGGCCATGACCTCAGCAAACGCCTTTCCCTCCTTTGCCGCCGTTGTGGTCGCGGCGGGTAGCGGGTTGCGGGCAGGCCAGCCCTTGCCCAAGCAGTTTGCCCAATGGCGCGGCAAGCCGGTATTGCGCCATTCGGTCGAAGCGCTGCTTGCAGCCGGGGCCGACCCGGTGATCGTGGCGATCCCGCCCGGCGGAGACGAACTGGCGCAGCAGGCTCTGGCCGGTCTTGACGGCGTCGAACTTGTCACAGGGGGCGCGACGCGGCAGGATTCAGTCCGTCTGGCCCTGCTGGCGCTGGCAGCTCGCGCGCCCGAGCGTGTCCTCATTCATGACGCGGCCCGTCCTGTTCTGCCGAAGGACGTGATTGCCCGCCTGCTTGATGCTCTGGCGCACCAAGATGGTGCGATCCCGGTGCTGCCGGTAGTCGACAGCCTGGCAATTGACGAGGCTGGCCTGATGGCCGGGTCGGCCCCGCGCGAGACGCTGCGCCGGGTGCAGACCCCGCAGGCGTTCAGGTTCGGGCAAATTCTCGGCGCGCATCAGCGTTGGCAAGGCCCTGCCGATGCCGGTGACGATGCACAGGTCCTGCGCGCGGCAGGGCTGGACGTTGCACTGGTCGACGGGGACGAGCGGCTCAAGAAGCTTACCTTTGCGGAGGATTTCATGGTGGCAGCGCCAGCAATGCGGGTTGGCACCGGGTTCGATGTCCACCGGCTCGTTGCCGGGGAAGAGCTCTGGCTGGGCGGTATCCGGATCGAGCACGAGAAGGGGCTGGCCGGGCACAGCGATGCCGATGTTGCGCTTCACGCGCTTGTCGATGCCTTGCTCGGGGCGCTGGGAGCAGGCGATATCGGCAGCCACTTCCCGCCGAGCGACCCGCAATGGCGTGGTGCGGCATCAGGCAGGTTCGTGGAGCATGCAGCCGCGCTCGTGACCGATGCTGGCTATGCGATCGGCAATGTCGATCTCACCCTGATATGCGAAGCACCCAGGATTGGCCCCCATCGGGAAGCGATGCGGGCACGGATTGCTGAGCTCTTGGCGACAAGCGTTGACCGCATTAGCGTCAAGGCGACGACCACTGAACGTCTGGGATTTACCGGGCGCGGTGAAGGAATTGCGGCACAGGCCGTGGCAACATTGTTCAAGGAGGGTTGATTACCATGGGGAATTTCCGTCTTCGTTCGCTCGTTCTCGCGTTTGGCGTTGCGGCTGTCGTGCCGCATCAGGTCGCATTGGCGCAGTCGGATGCCCAGGCTTGTATCGAGCAGGCGGACCTTGCCGATGCGGTCGTCTACGCAATGCCGATCCTCACCCAGGCCATGCGCAGAAAGTGCGGTGATGCCCTGTCTCCCAAAGGCTTCATGGCGCTTCAAGGGGACGCCTTCGTCGCTCCCTATGCCGAGCGGAAGGACGCAGCCTGGCCCGGCGCCCTGCGGATGTTGTCGCAGTTTGCCGGCAACGAGAAGGAAGGGGCCGACATGATGCAGATGTTCAGCGCGCTTCCTGCGGAAACCGTGCGCCCGCTGTTTGATGCGATCATCGAGCAGAAGGTGGCGGAAGAGATCAAGGTCGACGACTGCGGCAAGATTGAACGCGGTGTCGAGCTGCTGTCACCCCTGCCGCCGGAAAACGTGAGCGGTCTGGTCACTTTCCTGATGGATCTGGCGAAAGTGGCCAATCCGAAGCTTTGCCCGGCGCGGGACTGATGGCCCAGCGGCTGCTCCCGGCTGATATCGACAAGCTTGCCGGTCAGGTCGTGGCCGCCAATGCGGCCTTGGGCCGCAAGGTCGCCGTGGCGGAGAGCTGCACCGGCGGCCTGGTGGCTGCCGCGCTGACTGAGATTGCCGGGTCCTCCGCTGTGCTCGATCGTGGTTTCGTGACCTATTCCAACGAAGCCAAGATGGAGCTGCTCGGGGTCCCGGCAGACATTATCGAAACCTTTGGTGCGGTTTCCATCGCCTGCGCCTGGGCCATGGCCAGCGGCGCGCTGAAACGCAGCAATGCCGATGTGGCGGTTGCCGTAAGCGGTGTTGCCGGGCCGGGTGGCGGGACCCTGCACAAGCCGGTCGGCACCGTGGTCTTCGCCCGGGTGGTGCGCGGCGATGACGGAAAGCCTGACGGGGAGCTCAAGAACTTCGGTGAAATCGGCCGGGCTGAAATCCGCCGTCAGGCGACACTGTGCGCGCTGGAACTGTTGTTGCCGTAGAGGGCATGGGCTCGGGCTTCGAAAGCCTCCACCATTTTGCGGAAGGCGCGGTCGAAGTACTGCCCGGCCAGCGCTTCGAACACCCGGTTGCGAAAGCTGAACTGCACATCGAAATCGATCCGGCAGCCGCCATCCGGCAGGTCGGCAAAGCGCCAGACATTGTCGAGATCGCGCAGCGGCCCGTCAACGTAGATGACCTCGATTTCATCGGGTCGGCGCTTGAGTACGCGCGAGGTAAAGCTTTCACGCAGGTTCTTGAAGCCAACCACCATGTCCGCGACCATCTCGCTGTCGCTGTTGGAGCGGACCCGCGTCGCCACGACCCACGGCAGGAATTCCCGGTATCGGGCGACATCCGCGACAAGATCGAACATCTGCGCCGCGCTGTACGGCACAGTGCGCTGTTCGCGGATCCCGGGCATCAGGCGCGCTGCTTGGCCAGCTTCACTTCGCGGGCGGCCTTCATCTGGGCGAAATCGTCGCCCGCGTGATAGCTTGAGCGGGTCAGCGGGCTGGCCGCCACCTGCAGGAACCCCTTCGCCCGGGCGATCGCGCCGTAGGCGGCGAAGGCCTTGGGGGTCACGAACTCCTCGACCCTGGCATGACGCGGCGTTGGCTGGAGATACTGGCCCATGGTGATGAAATCGACATCGGCACTGCGCATGTCGTCCATCACCTGGTGCACTTCTAGCCGCTGCTCGCCCAGCCCCAGCATGATGCCGGACTTGGTGAAGATCAGCGGATCGTGGTTCTTCACCTCCTCCAGCAGCCGCAGCGAGGCATAGTAGCGCGCGCCGGGGCGGATCGTGGGATAGAGCCGGGGGACCGTTTCAAGGTTGTGGTTGTAGACATCCGGACCCGCTTCGCAGATCGCCTCCACTGCCGCGCGCATCTTGCCGCGGAAATCGGGGGTGAGGATCTCGATCGTGGTGTTCGGCGTTTCGCGCCGCAGCGCCTTGATCACCTTGACGAACTGCCCTGCCCCGCCGTCGGGCAGGTCATCGCGGTCAACCGATGTGATGACGATGTGTTCCAGCCCCATCTTGCCGGCAGCGATGGCGACGTTTTCCGGTTCCATCGGATCGACCGTCCGGGGCATGCCGGTCTTCACGTTGCAGAAGGCGCATGCGCGGGTGCAGACATCGCCCAGGATCATTACCGTGGCGTGCTTCTTGCTCCAGCATTCGCCGATGTTGGGGCAAGCGGCTTCTTCGCACACGGTGTTGAGGTTGAGATTGCGCATCAGGCGGCGCGTCTCGTGATAGCCTTCGCTGGTCGGCGCCTTGACCCGGATCCAGTCGGGTTTGCGCTGCCGCTCGGGACGCTCTTGTTCAGGCTGCGGGGCGCTGGAAAGATCGTTCATGATGGTGCCCTGTAGGGCTGCCCCGCCCTGTGCGCAATGGGACGAATGGCCAGAATCCCTTTGCACCTTGTTCACCGTGCATGGCTCGGCTAGCGCCGCGGCATGGACGCCTCGGTACTCCAGACTTTCACTTCGCCCGTCGTGCTGTTCTTTGTGCTCGGGCTGCTTGCGGCCTTTGCCCGGTCCGACCTTGCCATTCCCGAAGCGATTGCCAAGGGCATGTCGCTCTACCTCATGGCGGCGATCGGCCTGAAGGGCGGTGTCGCGGTGGCCAAGTCCGGGATCGACGCCCGCGTCCTCGGTGCACTGTTGATCGGCATTCTCGCCAGTTTTGCCCTGCCCCTGATTGCGAACCTGCTGTTGCGCACTTTCGGACGGCTCGACCGGATCAACGCGGGGGCAGTCGCTGCGCACTATGGCTCGGTCAGCGTGGTGACTTACGTGACCGCAGTCGAAATTCTCACCGGATCGCAGATGGCGCCGCAAGGGTTCATGGTCGCGGTGCTGGCGGCCATGGAGACGCCGGCAATCCTCACCGGGCTCCTGCTCGCGCGGGGCCTGGGCAAGAGCAGCGATGGTCGCAGCAAGGGCGAGCTGCTGCACGAGGTTTTCCTCAACGCATCGGTCGTGCTGCTGCTCGGTGCTTTCGCTATCGGCATGATTGCCGGGCCGGACGGGTTCGCTGAAGTCACGCCGTTCTTCGAGGCTGGGTTCAAGGGCGTGTTGTGCCTTTTCCTGCTCGACATGGGGCTGATCGCAGCGCGGCGCATCATGGATGCCCGATCGGTCACCTGGCGTCTCGCGGTGATCGCGATCGCCCTGCCCTTGATCAACGGGACACTCGGGACGCTGGCGGCCCATGCGATTGGCCTCGACGTCGGTTCTGTCGCCGCTTTCGGCGTGCTGTGTGCAAGCGCGAGCTATATTGCGGTGCCGGCCGCGATGCGGCTGGCCCTGCCCGAGGCTGACCCGGGCATTTACCTGACGATGTCGCTGAGCGTGACCTTTCCGTTCAACATCCTGATCAACATCGGCCTCATCACCGCCTTTGCGTCGATGTTGGCCGGAGGAGCGGCGGTACCATGATCGAGACTGTCATTCGCAAGCGGATCGAGATCCTTACCGACAGCGCGCTTGCCCGGCGCGTTACCGAAGCCATCGACCGGGCGGGAATCACCGGCTGGACCATTACGCCGGTCACATCCGGCAAGGGGCGCGACGGGCACTGGCGCGAAGAGCGCGTAATGGGCACCGACAAGGTTTTCGTTCTCACCATCGCCCCGCAGGACAAGGCGATGGCCCTGGCAGAGGACCTCGCCCCGATCCTCTCCAGCCACGGGCTGCTCCTGACGATGTGGGACGTCGAAGTGATCCGCGGGGAACGTTTCTGATGCCTGAATTTGCTCAACTGCTCGAAGGTTATCGCCGCTTTCGCGAACAGGGCTATCCGCAGCAGCGTGCCCGGTTCGACAGGCTCGCGGCTGAAGGGCAAAGCCCGAAGCTGATGATCATCGGCTGCTCCGACAGCCGCGTCGATCCGGCACAGATCTTCGACGTTGATCCGGGCGAGATCTTCGTGGTCCGCAACGTGGCGGCACTGGTGCCTCCGTTCGAAACGACACCGGGCCTGCATGGCGTTTCGGCCGCGCTCGAATTCGCTGTGCAAGTGCTCAAGGTGAAGCAGATCGTGGTCATGGGGCACGGCATGTGCGGCGGTTGCCGCGCTGCGCTGACCCAGGAACTGCATGGCACGCGTCCGGGTGAAGGCGGCTTCATTGCCAACTGGATCCACTTGCTTGACGGCGTGCGCGAACCAATTGCGGCAGAGCATGGCATAGAAGGGCGCGCGGCGGAGCGGGCGATGGAGCTTGCCGGGGTCAAAGTCAGCCTGGAGAACCTTCGCACTTTTCCGTGCATTCAGGAGAAGGAAGCGTCTGGCGAGCTCAAGCTGCGCGGCACGTTCTTCGCGATCTCGGAAGGCGTGCTCCACGTGCTTGACGACGAAACAGGCGAATTCGGCCCGGTGCACTGACAGGTTGCGAAAAGGGAGAATGGCGCAATGCCGGAGGCCTCGCTGAAGAATATCGCGCTGCTGATCGATGCAGACAACGTCAAACCAGAAGGCATTGACCCGGTCCTCACCGTCCTTGCCGAACTGGGGCAGGTCAATATCCGCCGCGCCTATGGCAACTGGGCGAAGGATGCGCTGCGCAAATGGGGCGACATCACCAACCGCTTCGGGATTCGCCCGCATCAGCAGTTCGATCTGGTCAAGGGCAAGAATGCCACGGACATGGCGATGACCATCGATGCAATCGATCTGCTTTATCAAGGCAAGGTCGACGGGTTCGGGATCATGAGTTCGGACAGCGACTTTACCCCGCTGGTTACGCGGCTGCGACAGGACGGGCTGATCGTTTACGGTTTCGGTAAGAAAGAGACCGCATCGGATGCATTCCAGTCCGCCTGCACCCGGTTCATCGATATCGAGGCGCTGTTGCGCGACGCGGAGGATGAATCCGACCCGGACAGCGCGGCGCAACAGCCCGATAAGACCAAGGTCGATGATGAGCTGATCGAATTGCTCGGCAGGGCCTGGAAGGCGGCGAAGCGGGACGAGCGCGGTTTCGCTTCATTGAGCGAGATTGGAAAGATTGCCGGCAACCGCTCCAGCTTCGATGTCCGTAACTACGGGTACAAGCGCCTGTCCGACCTTTTTGCCGTGCTCGACCAGTTCAAGGTCGAACGGCGTGACAACGGGCACGTCTACGTCAGACGTCTGCGGTAGGGCACGAAAAAGGGCGCGGAACCGGAACTCCGCGCCCCTTGACCAGGCTCAGGCCCGGATCAGCTTGCCGGACCGGCCTTCTGCTGGGCGTAGATTGCCCACAGATCGGCAATGTTCTTGCGCGCACCACTGACCTTGGCCAGCGTTGCGAGCGCTTCAGCAGTCTTGCCCTGCCCGACCTGGGCAATGCCCAGACGCAGCAAGACGCGCTCCATATCAACGCCGGGCTTGGTCGCAGCGATCATGTACATCGCCTCGGCGCGGGCATAGTCCTCATAGCTGAGGAACGCGTCGCCGGCCGCAGAGGCGGTTACGCCCGTAGCGTTGGCTGCTTTCGCGTCACGCTCCAGCGCAGGAAGATCGGCCTTGTCAGCCGCGATACGGGCGTTGGCAATGCCACTCGCTTCCGAGACATAGACATCCCCGCTGGTCAGCTTGCCGGCAGCGATACCGGCGTCAATCACCCGCTTGACTTCGCCGGGCAAGCGGCGGGCATCGGCGGCGTCGATGTAATCGACATAGGACCGCGTATCGCGCAGCGCATTGGTCCGGGCAGCCAGGCGCAGGATGTCGAGCGTCTGCTGCGGATCGTAGTCCACCAGGTTGCGCTGGATCGCGATGGCATCGCCCCAACTCGTATCCGACGGGAAGTGCTTGGCAAACAGCTTGGCGAACTCGATCGCGGCTCCAGCCTGATCGTTGTTGTAGGCCACGCCGAGCGGGCGCGTGATCCAGATCTGCGGAATGGCGCCACCCGACGCGGCCCGTTCGTCAATCAGGCGGGTCATGTATGCGAGGCCCGTCGCGTAGTCATTCTGGTCGAAATAGGTTTCGGCATACATTGCATGCATGTCGTCAGGCCCCGACTGGCGCTCGGTGCCATCGGAATAACGGCCGGTGAAAGTATGCCCTACTTCGATAGCCTTGCCGAGAAACTTGCGCGCGGCGTCGTACTGGCCTTCCTGCATGGCAAGCTGGTAGCCGGTATAGTTGAACGAACCGACCTTGGCAGGGTCGGTCTTGCCGCTGGCGAGCATGAGTTCGAGCCCCTGCAGCTGCAGTGCCGTGTCGGACAGGCCAACCCCGATGTTGAACACCAGGCCACCACCCGCGTTGCGGTCATCATCGGTCTCGATGGCGCTGACTACCGTGGGCAGCTGGGCCTTTGCTTCGTCATTCTTGCCGGCCTTGCTGAGGTCTTCCGCCACCTTGTAGGCCGCAATGAAGCCCTTCGAGTAGTTGGTCTTGCCGGCCTTTTCCTCTTTCTTGTTCTTTTGCGCAGCGGCAGGAGCCTCCAGCGCGAACATGCCGAGCGCGGAACCGCACATCAAGGCAAAGGCAAGAGCAGCACCGGCGCCCTTGCGACGGGCGGGCGAGCGGGTGAATGCGAACATCTGGGTGTCTCCCATAGGTAAAGTATATCGAACGTCTGACAGGGTCGATGCCTGGCGACTTGCTAGTGCCGCGTCAGCCCCCGCATTGCAATCGCATATCGCCGCGACGGGCTGAATGCGCTTTGAATGACCGGTGCAGGTCCTGTTTCACTGGCGCGGCCATGGCACGGGCGGCGAGGTGTGGAAAAAGCGCGCGCATTAGCGGCTTTTCGTGCCCTTCCAGTGGCGATAACAGCGCCCTTCGCCTAGGCTCGCAGGCCAGACCATTATTGTCCGCACAGACGGAAACGGAACCACCTTGACCGATACCTCAGATACCTTGCCCCCGGCTTCGGCTCCTGACGAATTCGAGCGGATCGACATCGTCGACGAGATGAAGACGAGCTACCTCGATTACGCGATGAGCGTGATCGTCAGCCGCGCGTTGCCAGACGTGCGCGATGGTTTGAAGCCCGTCCACCGTCGGATCCTGTTCGCCAGCCAGGAAGGCGGGTTCGTCGCCGGGCGGCCCTATCGCAAGAGCGCCAAGATCGTCGGCGACGTGATGGGCAACTACCACCCGCATGGCGATGCGGCGATCTACGATGCGCTGGCGCGCATGACGCAGGACTGGTCGATGCGGGTGCCGCTGGTCGATGGCCAGGGTAACTTCGGCTCGATGGACCCGGATCCGCCGGCCTCGATGCGTTATACCGAAGCGCGTCTTGCCCGTGTCGCCAACAGCCTGCTTGACGATCTCGACAAGGATACGGTCGATTTCGCGGACAACTACGATGGATCGCGGCAGGAGCCGACAGTGCTTCCGGCACGTTTCCCCAACCTGCTGGTCAACGGCGCAGGCGGGATCGCGGTCGGCATGGCGACCAACATACCGCCGCACAACCTCGGCGAAGTAATCGACGGTTGTTTCGCGTTCATGGACAACCCCGCAATTACCAGCGAGGAACTGTTCCAGATCATCCCCGGGCCGGACTTCCCCACCGCGCCGCTGATCCTTGGCCAGTCCGGTGCACGGGCGGCCTACACTACCGGGCGCGGTTCGATCCTGATGCGCGCACGGCATACCATCGAAAAGACCCGCGGCGACCGCGAGAGCATCGTGCTCACTTCGATCCCGTACCAGGTCGGCAAGTCGGGCCTGGTCGAAAAGATTGCCGAAGCGGCCAAGGAAAAGCGGATCGAGGGTGTCTCCGACATCCGCGACGAATCCAGCCGCGAAGGCGTGCGGGTGGTCGTCGACCTGAAACGTGATGCGACAGCCGAAGTTGTGCTGAACCAGATCTGGCGGTTCACCCCGGCCCAGTCGAGCTTCCCGGCCAACATGCTCGCCATTCGCGGCGGTCGTCCGGAAGTGCTGACCCTGCGTGATTTCATCCAGGCCTTCATCACCTTCCGCGAGGAAGTGATCACCCGTCGGACCAAGTTCGAGCTGAACAAGGCCCGCGACAGGGCGCATATCCTGCTCGGACTGGTGGTTGCTGTCTCCAACCTTGACGAAGTGGTGGCGATGATTCGTGGATCATCGAACCCGGCGCAGGCGCGTGAAAAGCTGCTCGCCAAAGAATGGCCAATCGGGGACATCGCCCAGTACATCCGCCTGGTCGAAGCGATCGAGCCTGATGCGGAGCAGTCGGGCGGCACCTATCGCCTGTCCGAACGACAGGTCCGGGCCATCCTCGAGTTGCGCTTGCACCGCCTCACCGCGCTCGGTCGTGACGAGATCGGCGACGAGCTCAAGGAACTGGCCATAGCGATCGAGGAATATCTTTCGATCCTCGCCGACCGGCTCAAGCTCTACCGCGTGATGCGTGAAGAGCTGCAGGAAATCCGCACGCTCTACGCGACGCCGCGTGTGACCGAGATTGCGCCTGCGTGGGACGGCCTTGAGGACGAAGACCTGATCGAGCGCGACGAGATGGTCGTGACCGTGACGCACGACGGCTACATCAAGCGCACCCCGCTCTCCACCTTCCGCGCCCAGCATCGCGGCGGCAAGGGCCGCAGCGGGATGGCGACCAAGGACGAGGATGCGGTGCGCGAGATGTTCGTCACCAGCACCCACAACCCGGTGCTGTTCTTCTCCACCAGCGGCAAGGTCTATCGCCTCAAGGTATGGAAGCTGCCCGAAGGTGGTCCGACCACGCGCGGGCGCCCGATCATCAACCTGCTGCCGGCGCTCGACGAAGGCGAGACGATCCGCACTGTGCTGCCCCTGCCCGAGGACGAAAGAACCTGGGGCGCGCTGTCGGTGGTCTTCGCTACCGCCAAGGGCAATGTGCGCCGCAACAGCATGGATGCCTTTGCCAACATCCCGTCGAACGGGAAGTATGCAATGCGGTTCGATAAAGGCAGCGACGACCGGTTGATCGGGGTCGCGCTGCTCGATGCCTCGGACGATGTCCTGCTCGCCAGTCGCAACGGCAAGGCGATCCGGTTTGCCGGTGACGAAGTGCGTGAGTTCGCGTCCCGCACGTCGACCGGGGTACGGGGCATGCTGCTCAAGGGGGATGACGAAGTCGTCTCGCTCTCGATCCTGCACAAGGTCGGCACCAGCAGCGAGGAGCGCGAGCAGTACCTTCGCTTTGCCCCGTGGAAGGGCGACAAGGAAGGCCAGCCCGAACTTTCGGCTGAGCGCATCGCCGAACTGGAGGCACGCGAGCAGTTCATCCTCACCGTCTGCGCCAATGGCTACGGCAAACTGTCGTCGGCCTACGAGTATCGTCGCACGGGGCGTGGCGGCCAGGGCATCACCAACATCGACAATATCGCCCGCAACGGGCCGGTTGTGGCGAGCTTCCCGGCGACGCAGGCTGATCAGCTGCTGCTGGTGACGGACCAGGCCAAGCTCATACGCATAGCGCTGGAATCGCTTCGGGTGATCGGGCGTGGCTCAGCCGGGGTGCGGCTGTTCGATGTCGCCGAGGGCGAGCACGTCGTCAGCGCGGTGCGGCTGAATGAAAGTGATGAAGAAGCTGATGGCTGCGAGGAGGTTTCATGATTGATGCCCGATTAATCAATCGCACTATTCTGAATTAGTATTCCCTCAAGAGATCAACGAGTCGAAAATTGCATATCGAGCAAGCCAAATTTATCGCAGAAGCGAGTGCGCGATACCATCGTCGCAGGGCTATGTTTTTAGAGCGTCTGAGCTCTGTATTGAATTTGATAAATATTATTTGTGGCACAACTGCTTTTTTTGTTGTAATATCTAATTTCGAAAACCTTGTGAAGGCGCTTGCCTTATTCATTGCGCTATCAAATTGTTTACAGATGATCTTTAAGATCGAAGAGTCGGCAACGATGCATAAAGTTTGGCTGTCCCGCTGGCACGATTGCTTAGAAATAATAGAGTCTAAGAATACCCTTGGCTCGAGAGAACTTGCGCAATTTGTAAAGATTCGCAATTCTATTGAGCGGGAGTGTGTTGGAGAAATGCATGCGTTGAAAGTTGATTGCTTCAATCGGACTGCCCACGCTATGAAATTTGACACTAGCTCACTAAAGAGACTTGGCATCCATCACAAAGTTTTTATGCATATTTTGCCATTCGAAAATTCTCTCAGCGATTGACATCTGTATCTGCGTTCAGCAAAACGGGTTAGTTCGACGGAGGTGAAGCTATGCCATTCCCCCTGATACCCATCATTGCATCCGCTGTACTTGGGAAGATTCTTCTAGACAAATCAAAGGGAAAGAAGACGCATAGGGCGTTACGGTTTGATGATCCCGTTCCCACCGAGAAAGAAAATGAAAAAGAACGAAATTGATTTTCTAAATTTTAGCCATTCTATTTTCAAATATATAAATTATTCGTGAGACACCACTAACTACGTTACAATAATTCATACTAATGAACTTTGACCATTTTTCTTGAAAATCTGCGCTTAGGCATTTAGAGCTATTTCAGCTCATGACTTACGCCCAGCGTGCCTGCGCAAGGCCTGCACCACGCCCGTCGCGATCAGGAACTGGCCGAAGTAGTACAGCGGCCAGATCAGCAGGTCCGGTAGCGGGGCAAGGTCGAATGACCCCATGCGGCTGAAAATCAGCCAGTCCGACACGACAAACAGCACTGCCCCGGTGCCGACCCGGTAGCGCCCGAAGCGGCTGAGCCAGGCGGTCGCGGCCATCCCGCCGAGACCCGTCGCATAGAGCGTGACCCCGGCATCCTTGCTCAGCAGCCACGAAACTACCGGCGTTGCTACCAGCAACGCTGCCGCCGCCAGCTTCTGGCTGGGCGTGGTCGCTAGTCTGCGGTTGCGCAGGTAGAGCGCAATCGCAACGAGATGGCCGAGGAAGAAGGCAGACCCTCCGGCGACGAAACTGATCTCGATGGCCATGTCGCCAATCGCCCCCAGAGCCATGACCGCAGCAATCAGCATGCCGTCAATGCCGCTCGATCGGCGGAGAGCGTAAATGGCGAGCAGGGCCACGCCCGCCCCCTTCAGCAGCATCAGCTGCACCCCGCCGACGGGGGCATCGCGCAGCACATAGAATGCCACGGCGGCGACAATGCTGGCGAGCAGCCAGGGGCGATGTTCGATCAGTGCTGCGCGTGCCATTTTCCCTCCGTTGCTGCACCTAGGGGTTGAAGCGGGTCACGCACAAGCCCTAGGTGCGCGCCATGACGCATGACATTCACGTTATCGGCGGCGGTCTCGCCGGATCGGAAGCCGCCTGGCAACTGGCGCAGCGCGGTTTTCGCGTGCGGCTGTCCGAAATGCGCGGCAGCGGCGACATGACGCCCGCGCACCAGACCGCGGGGCTGGCGGAACTGGTGTGCTCCAATTCCTTCCGCTCGGATGACGACACGAAGAACGCGGTCGGGCTGATGCACCACGAGATGCGGCGGCTCGACAGCCTCATCATGCGCGCAGGCGAGGCAGCCCGAGTACCCGCCGGCTCTGCCATGGCAGTGGACCGTGATGTGTTTTCCGAAGGCGTGGAACGCGCATTGACCGGGCACCCCAATGTCACCGTGGTGCGCGAGCGGATCGATGCCCTGCCCGCCACTGGCCCGACCATTGTCGCCACCGGCCCGCTCACCGCCGAGGCCCTGGCGCAAAGCATTGTCGCCGCCACCGGGCAAGACCGTCTCGCGTTCTTCGATGCCATCGCCCCGATCGTCCACTTCGACAGCATCGACATGAGCAAGGTCTGGATCCAGTCGCGGTGGGACAAGCGGACCGAAGCCTCCAATGAAGGCGGTGACTACATCAATTGCCCGATGACGCAGGAGCAGTACCTCGCCTTCCACCAGGGATTGCTCGACGGCGAAAAGACCGAGTTCAAGCAATGGGAAGCGGACACCCCCTATTTCGACGGATGCATGCCGATCGAGGTCATGGCCGCGCGCGGAGTGGAAACCTTGCGTTATGGCCCGATGAAGGGCGTCGGGCTGGACAATCCGTTCGACACCACTCCGGAATTCCCGCAAGGGCGCTGGCCCTATGCCGTGGTCCAGCTGCGGCAGGACAACAAGCTGGGCACGCTGTGGAACATGGTCGGGTTCCAGACCAAGCTGAAACACGCCGAGCAGGTCCGCCTGTTCCGCACCATTCCGGGGCTGGAGAACGCCGAATTCGCCCGTCTCGGCGGGCTCCATCGCAATACCTTCCTCAATTCGCCGCTGGTGCTGGACCGGCAGTTGCGGCTGAAAGGCGCCGGACACATCCGCTTTGCCGGGCAGGTGACCGGGTGCGAAGGCTATGTCGAGAGCGCTGCAGTCGGCCTGATGGCAGGAATGATGGCGGCGGCCGAACTGGCCGGCAGGGCGTGGTCACCCCCGCCCCGCACCACTGCGTTCGGCGCGCTGCTGGCACATATCACCGGCGATGCCGATGCCGAGACGTTCCAGCCGATGAACGTCAACTTCGGGCTGTTCCCGCCGCTGCACGAAGTGGCCAAGAAATCGCGCAAGGAAGCCTATACCGGGCGGGCCAAGGCGGACTTCGGAAGCTGGCTGGCTGAAACGGACCTTGTTCCCGCCTAACAGCGACAGGCCGGGCGGGCAGATCGCTTGGGCGCGGTGGTCGCAAACTCGCCTTGCGACAGTTCGCCGTTGCCGTCCTTGTCGGCGCCCTCGAACCGCTCCACCGTCGTGACGGCCCATTCCTCGAAGGTCAGCAGGTTGTTGCCATCGCGGTCGAGCTTGCGGAAAGCATCGCTGCGGGTGGAGAGCATTTCGTTGCGACTGATCTTGCGATCGCGGTTGCGGTCGTAGCGGAAGAAGCGCCGCTCTTCGCGGGTCAGCTCGGTTGCTTCCGGCGGTGCGGGTCCGCGAAGACCAGAAGCATCAGCCAGCGGGAGGGCGTCCGGATCGGGTGTGGCTTCCGCCGCGACGGGTGGCGGCGCGCCCTCTTCGACCTGTGCCCTGCCCTGCCACCAGAACATGCCGACCCCGACCAGAACCAGCGCTCCGAATCCACCCAGCACCGCTTGCTTCATGCCCGTTTCCTCCGCTGCTGCGGGAACTTAGCCTATCTCCCGAACATGCCAACCCGCAGCGCCACGAGGGCGTCGATCCGGTCACCGAGAACCGGCGAGCGGGTTTGTACCGCGCGTCTGCCCAGCGCGGCGAGGATGGCTAGCGGACGCAGTGGCCGCGAAAGCCGGGGTGGCGCAGGCAAGGCAGCGGCGGCGGAGAAGAGCGCTTCCCGCTCTCCGGGATCGGGCAGTCGCAACAGGGTATCACCTGCGGCCCACCACCGGGCTGCCGCGATGATGGCGGCTTGCTCGTCCGACCGTTGGATCAAATTCGCCAGCGCGCCATAGCCGGCGGCCCGCGCATCAAGGTACTGGGCCAGCCCCTCGGTGGTGAGGGCATCGGCCGAGAGCAAGTGCTCCCATGCCGATGCAAGCTCTGCCAGCCGGGCGCCCGCATCGGGCAGGCGGGTTGCGACCTCGCGCAGCAGCGGGTCGGTCGAGCCGGAGACGGGATTGCCCGCCAGCAGCTGGTCGCGCCACCAGACCAGCTTGATCTGCGCCAGCAGAGGTTCGTTT